>JAFGCP010000321.1 GCA_016932595.1 Deltaproteobacteria bacterium | reverse complement strand
TCTATAAAATTTATTCGGTTATGTACCGTCTTGCTGGCCGCTTTTAAACTGCACATCCCTGGCCGGTTTTAACTGCCCAATGACAGCTATACCGGCAACAGCGGACGGCTGGTACAGAAAGGTGGTGATGGGACAGAGCCTGGAGTTTTCATGACATGGCTTTGAAAAATTTGCTGAACGTGTCTTTTCCAAAAGCGTTTAATAGAACTTTACCCATCCTGTCCGTACTTTTCATGCCGGCATACTGGGCCTGTATTCTTGACTGCTGCAGCTCCCTGATATCCCCGGTGACTGGCGCTGCATCCCTGTGCATTTTTGTCCAGAGATGTATATATTCCGAGGCAAGATCAAATACCGTCTGGATTTTGTCAACCGTGGTAATTGCGGTAATGAAGAGCGGGGAAATGTAGGTTCTCACCCATGTCGTCATTTCAGCAAGCGGGATTATTTTAAAATCCGGGTGCAGCGAAAATTGAGCATATAACTCCTGCATGGGCTCTATGTATTTTGTCACAAAATCATAGTCCCGGACAAGATCAAAGCCGAATGAAAAGTCTGTATCAAAATAATAGGTGCCATCCTTCATGATGACGGAATTAATGCCAAATACCGGCAGCTTGTAATTAAAATCCGGGGCGATTTGAAAAATCTCCGCCCCCACTGACGGGCGGTTTTCATGATGCGGGACGGGCTCGCCTTCCCCGAGTTTAAAATCAACCAGCACAACGCGGTTTATTTTATCCCCCCTGTAAATTTTCAACCCTCCCCCATCAGCGCCGCTAAGCAGCGTAACCTGCTCCAGATCATCAAATCCGGGGATTCTGTCAAGACGCACTTGCTGTGTCAGTATTTCAAAACATGCTTCAGGCAGGGATTTTCTGCTCATAGCATAAGCTCCTTTCACCGGCTGAGGATTACACATACAGTCCGGAAAGTTTAAATTACTTTGACCCTGCAGGTGTCACCCGGCATAATTTTTATTTTCACGCCTGCCGTTGCTGCAAAACCGTTCCAGATTCTGGAGCACCATTTTTCACACACATCCTCCCACGCGATCCCATAGTTCACTTCGGCGCCCTGAATATGCCCGAGTATGGGTTTGTATGGGCAGGGAAATGAGCGTTCATTTTTTTTATCGATGTTAATATGCTCATACAGCTGATAGGAGCAGCTTGTGCGCTCAAAGACCCCCCACAGGAAACAATCTTTGCCGAGCATTCCGATAGCGGGTTTGATATGCCGCTCGATGGGCACGCCGAGGGTAAGCACAAAATGATCGGCAAATTTTTTATCGAAGCCCTGTTTTACAGCGAAATCAAGATCACGAAGCTGGAGCTTTACCAAAGCATCATTGAACTTATGGGGATAGGGGGTAATATCGCTGTAGGTTTTTTGCAGAACCTTAACGGCATCGGCAAGGTCCTGCCGCTCCTGAAATTTACCATTAAGCCAGGCTGCCGCCCTGCGGGGCAGCCCCAGAAGCGCCCCTGCCGATAGGACGCCGGCAAGGGATGCATTTTTGAAGAAGTTTCTGCGCCGGGTGCTTTCAATCACCGGCAATCGTTGCGTGTCCGGGCATTGATTTTCCTGCATAATCATGCTGCACCTCCCTCAGGTTTCTTGTCGGTTGTAGTGAGGGCAACGGTACACGTATCCCCAGGCTCAACGGCAAGGCTGATGCCCAGTGTTTCACCGATTCCTGTCCATAACGGGGTGCAATATTTTGTACAGACATCGCTTAAATCCATTGAGAACGTGAGCAGATATTTCTTGCAGTTTGCGAGCAGTTCCCTGTACGGGCACGGGAAGGATCTCCTGCCGGGCGCTACGTTGATATGCTCAAAGAGCTGGTATGAAGTTGACGTGCCCTCAAACATGCTGTAGAGACCCTGCTCGCCGCCTTCCTTTTCAACAAGGGCCTTCATTTTTTTCAGAAGGGGCTCGGCTGTGGTGATAGAGTGCTGCACATATGCCTTTTCAGTCCCGTTATTGAGGTGGAACTGCAGACTTCTCAATTGCTGCTTGGCCAAAACCTCGTTGAACTTGTGCTGATAGGGGCTGGTTGTGTCATAGGTCATATACAGGGACTTGATGGCATCCGCAAGATCCGTCCTGTTGGTGAAAGGGTTGTTTTTGAGCTTATCCAGCATCGCTGATGCCCCTGCCGCTGTCATTCCTTTCGGAGGGCCTGCAGCCGCCGCTATTGCCGGTATTCCCACTGCGGCAGCAAATGAAAAAAGCAATGATTTTTTTGTGAATACCCTGCGCGTCACGTTTTGCATAGGAACCGCCTTTGCAAAAAACAGTTTTAGCTGTTGTCAGTTCAGCCCTCTATATATGATGAATGCTCCCCGGCCCCCATAACAGAGCAGGCAAACGGGTCAGCTCCATAAGTCGCCTCCATTGAGGCATTCTGCGCTAACGCTCCCACGTGGCTTTGCGATATCCCTGCCGGTAGTTAAGATAAATAATTTTGTCAGGTTCAATGGTGATAACGTAAAAATTTACAGTGGCGGCTTTTGCCTTCAGGGCCTGCAGCTCAAGGCTGTCTGCGCCTCGGGCATAGCGGTTAATTGATGCAAATATTTCCGGCGCATCATTTTTTCTAAATACAGTGGCCCTGCCCCAAACCTGGATGCCGGAAGCGCCGAAGAAATCCTTTTCAGGATTATACGGGTCCGCAATCGTATAACCGACATTTGCATTTGCTTTCAGGTTAGCCAGTTTTCCGCCGCCTTCCGATAATACATAGACTGTCAGGCCATTGTTGAAATATTCTAAAGTTGTACTGCGCACTTCATTGTTCATGCAGGTTGCAAGGTGCAGGATATTATGGCTGCCGAGGTAGTCCGAAATAACCTTTTCGAACTCGGGTACAGTAATGGATTCGACGAAATGGAGGCCGCGAGCTGCAAAAGACTCCTTTCTTGCCTGGCTCAGTGATGGCAGCAGTATTTTCGGCACATATACCTCTTTTTTTATTGATGCACGTTGTCTTCCGCCGACGATTTCCAGTGTTTTTCAATTACAGCCGCAATTTCGGGACGCTCTTTTCTAATCTGGTCAATATGGCCCATGATGGCCTTTTGCATCACATAGCCTGCCGTGTTTTCGCTGACATATCCGGCATATTCCTCATTATTGGTCAGGCTGAAAATATAATTGAGCTCTTCATCCTGAAGTCGGCCGAGGCCAAAAGCCTGCAATGCTTTTTCAATTTCACCGGGCCAGCAGTATTCAAAGCTTTCACGCCAGAAACGGGTATAGTCATCATACCCTTTTCCGGTACTTTGGACTTTCAGCGCGGCCTTGGCGGCCAGATAGCCGTACATTAAGGCAGACTGGCAGTAGGTTTCAATAAAGGCGGCCGCATCACCCACCACAAC
>JAFGCP010000320.1 GCA_016932595.1 Deltaproteobacteria bacterium | reverse complement strand
CCGGTTGCCATCTACTGGGAAAAGATGTTTATGAAAAACAAGGCCGGCGCTCGCAAATAAAAACCGGCGCGGGCAGACGGAGCCCAAAGCCTGCTGAAAAAGCATCAGCGAGCCGCAGGTTCCGAGCCTGCGGCTATTCTTATCACAGCTTTGCCCTTCCGCGGGTTGCTGAACAAAGGATTTCTTCTTCATGATTACCGTTGAAAAAGCTCTGGAAACAATACTTGCGCATATCAGTGCGCTCGGCACCGAGCGCGTTGATATACGCTCCAGCCGCGGCAGGGTGCTCTCCGAAGACATTGTTTCATCTCTCACGATTCCGCCGCTTGATAATTCCAGCATGGACGGCTATGCCGTACGCGCAGCGGATGTGGCAGGGGCAGCCCCCGGCCATCCGATAACGCTTACCGTAACAGGCGACCTGCCTGCGGGCTATATCGCCACCCGTGCGCTGGGGGAGGGGCAGGCTCTGCGCATTATGACGGGCGCGCCGCTTCCCGAAGGCGCCGATACTGTCATTATGCGGGAAAATACGCAGTCGCAGGGTTCACAGGTTACGATCCTGCAGGCTGAAAAACAGGGAACCAATATCCGGCGCGCCGGCGAGGATATTAAAAAAGGCGCTTTGCTGTTTCCGGCCGGCACTGTTGTGCGGCCTGCCCATATCGGCATTATGGCCTCCATACAGCGGGCCATGGTGTCGGTGTATCAGCGGCCGCGCGTGGCCATACTGTCAACGGGCGACGAGCTTGTGGACATTGATGAGGCGCTGGGGCCGGGGAAAATTATCAGCAGCAACTCCTATTCGCTGGCTACCCTTGTTGAAGATGCGGGCGGTACGGCAATCATGCTGGGCATAGCCCGCGACACGAAAAAAGCCCTGCGCAGCCGTATGCTTGAAGGGATGCATGCCGATATCATCCTCTCCTCTGGAGGCGTATCTGTGGGGGATTATGATTTTGTCAAAGACGTGCTGCAGGATCTGGGCATTGACATGAAATTCTGGAAAGTTCTGATGCGGCCGGGCCAGCCCCTGGCTTTCGGCGTCATCGGCGGCAAACCCGCCTTCGGGCTACCCGGCAATCCCGTATCAGCCATGGTTTCATTTGAGCAGTTTGTTCGGCCCGCCATGCGCAAAATGAGCGGCCACACAAAGCTGTTCCGCCCCCTCATCGAGGCCGTGGCGCAGGAGGATGTGCCTGGCAGGCCGGACAGAAAATTTTTCGTCCGCTGCAGGCTTGCTCAAAAGGAAGGGCAGTGGCATGCCGCCACGACCGGCGAGCAGGGCTCGGGCATACTCATGTCAATGGCAGAGGCTTCGGGCCTTATGATCATACCGGAAACAGTCGAGCGTATTAGGGCAGGCGATCGGGTGCGGGTGCAGGTGCTGGACCCCGAGCTCGGTTACAGCGAAACGCCGCGGTATTGATGCCTTTGTGAAAATTCGCGAAGTTGCTCATTGCGGGGAGCCCTTCGGCACAGCTCCGGATAAACTCAGCGACGTGGCAATTTTTTTTCGTAGCAGGGGCTCAAAATTTTGAGCTCCTGCAATTGCAGAGAGTACTTCTCTTCGTTCGCACTGACAGTTTTTTTGACTTTTTACAAGAGCGGCACTAATGGTATATGCCATTTATTTTTGATAATGCTCTCTTGTAGGAGCGGCTTCAGCCGCGAAGCAATCGCACCTACAGGTGCTCCTACAATGAAAACAATGACCATCAATTTAAAATGTCATATCCCACTAATAAATCCGGCTGTATGCCCCCAGAAAAAGTGAGGGCGGTCGGTCGACCACTGCTCGAACGTATTCACCATGCAGCAGCAGCATTGATCACTACAGGAGACAGGTCATGGCAGAACCTTTTGTAAATCTCAAACGCACCAGCTACTGCGGCGACCTGCGCAAAGGCCATGTGGGGCAGCAGGTGACGCTCCTCGGGTGGGTGCACAGCAGGCGCGACCACGGCGGCCTTATATTTGTCGATCTTCGCGACCGGACGGGTCTGGCGCAAATAGCCTTTCACCCCGACGCGAGCGCTGCGGCCCTTGAAAAGGCCCATGGCCTGCGCAGTGAATATGTTATCGCCGTAAAGGGCACGGTCAATAACCGGCCGGAAGGAACGGTGAACCCTGATCTTCCCACCGGCGAGATCGAGGTGCTTGCCACCGAGCTCGTCATTCTCAATGAATCGCAGACACCGCCCTTTGAGATATCTGACCGCTCGGAAGCCACGGAAACCCTGCGCCTGAAATACCGCTTTCTTGACCTGCGACGCCCGAAAATGCAGCAGATTTTTATTGCGCGGCACCGCATGTGCCAGCTCATCAGAAATTATATGAGCGCTCAGAATTTCATGGAATTTGAAACGCCCATGCTCACCAAGAGCACGCCCGAGGGCGCCCGCGACTATCTGGTGCCGAGCCGCGTCGAGGCCGGCAGCTTCTATGCCCTGCCCCAGTCGCCGCAGCTTTTCAAGCAGATCCTCATGGTGTCGGGCTTTGACCGCTATTTCCAGATCGTGAAATGCTTCCGCGATGAGGACCTGCGCGCCGACCGGCAGCCCGAGTTCACGCAGGTTGATCTTGAAATGTCCTTCATTGATGAAGAAGACATTTACGGCCTGCTGGAAGGGCTGATGAAGAATCTGTTCAAGGAAATTCTTAGCCTCGACGTGGCGACGCCGTTTCCGCGCCTCTCCTATCAGGAGGCCATGGACCGCTTCGGCTCAGATAAGCCCGATACGCGCTTCGGCCTGGAGCTTGTCGATCTCAACCCGGCGCTTAAAAACTCGGGGTTCAAGGTATTTGCCCAGGCAATTGAAAAGGGCGGTGTTGTGAAGGGCATTACCGTGAAGGCCGCTGAATTTTCCCGCAAGGATCTCGACGAGCTTGTGGAGGTTGCCAAAACCTATGGAGCAGGCGGCCTTGTCTGGATTAAAATCAATCCCGACGGCTGGCAATCGCCGGCGGCGAAATTTCTCTCCGATGCGGAAAAGGCCGACATTGCGCGCATCATGGCTGCTGAAACAGGCGACGTGCTGATAATGGTGGGCGATGCCTCCTTCACCACGGCCTGCACGGCTATCGGTTATGTGCGCCTGCATCTTATTAAAAAGCTCGGGCTTGAGCCTTCGGAAAAATTCAAGTTCACCTGGGTCAACAAGTTTCCGCTTCTTGAATACAGCAAGGAAGACAAGCGCTGGGTTGCCATGCACCACCCCTTCACCTCGCCCCTTGAAGAAGATATGGAGCATCTTGACTCTGAGCCGGGCAGGGTGCGCGCTCGGGCCTATGATCTTGTCATGAACGGCAGCGAAATCGGCGGCGGCTCTATACGTATCCACCGCCAGGACGTGCAGTCGAAAATGTTCAGCCTGCTCGGGATTCAGCCCGATGAGGCAGAGGTGAAATTCGGCTTTCTGCTGGACGCGCTCAGGTTCGGCGCGCCGCCCCACGGCGGACTTGCCCTCGGCCTTGACCGCATGGTCATGCTGATGACCGACTGCGAATCGATCCGCGACGTTATCGCCTTCCCCAAAACGCAGAAGGCCGCCTGCCTCATGTCGGGCGCGCCCTCACCGGTAGACAACCGGCAGCTTCGCGAGCTGCACATTAAAACAAATCTCCCGCCGAAAGAAGCCAGGGAGTAAGAAAAAAGGAGGCCATAAGGCCTCCTTTTTTTATTCTGCCATTATGCACCCGCAATTATCGTTGGAATTTACCGTTTCCATATGCTAAATTATATAAAAATATATAATTTGCCATTTCTATTCTGAGCGCTGATAGGTCTTTTATAAAAAACAGCTGGTTTTCAACCATTCTTCAAAATCATGGATACAACTGACCGCATAACCATCCATTCTAACGAGGATGCTTTTTGTTTTTCAGCAGTGAGATGCAGGGTTCTTGAAGGAACAACACCAATAGCAGGAGGAAAGAATACGTGCTTTAAAACACCATGTAAAAAGGAGCTCGGCATGAAAAAAAATCTTTTATTCCTAGTAGTCTCTTTCACCAGCGTGCTGTTTTTTAGTTCTACTGGCTTCACTACGGAATGCTGCTGTACAATTACATGCACCTATGAGAGAGCCCTTGGAGGCAGCACGACCACAATAGACGTTAATCAATGCTGGGAATCATCGGAGATTGGCTCCTGTGACCCGGATACGGCTTGTCTTAAAGTAAAAAATGCGTGGTTAACGTATACCAATGAATGGTCCGGCACGGGTTGTTATGAACAAGAACCCATTTGCCCTCTATCACTCATGTACGGCAATGATACTCCTAAACTTGAAAACCTGCGGACATTTCGTGATAATACGCTTGCCAAAAGCGTTATCGGTCGCAAGATAATACAAATCTATTACAGCAATGCCGCAAGTATCAATGCTGCCCTTGAGCGCAGCCCGGGGCTGAGGACTGCAGCAAAATGGGCGCTTGACATGATTGAGCCGATGATAGGGAAGAAGTAAAACTGATGTTGCAACATCAAAAGGGCCCGGCTGCCATCTATTATGGCCGGACCCTTTTTACACTCCACACTGTCTGATAGCCTGTTTAACTATCAATAATGGGATTTCTCTGCCGGTTCATGGTTGAAGCAGCGCAGTACAGCACTCTTCATCCACACGTAAAAACACGTATGGGTTTTCTGGATGCGGCTTTTTGTGCTTCCCCGTTAGCTGCGCACCTGCGGATCAATGGTGCGCTTCATGAAGCACATCCCCCTTGTGTCACTATGACCCGGGATATGCCCGGACCATCGATGTAAAAACACTCTATCCGCAACACGCAAGCCTGCAAAAAAACATCCTTCATTCAAAGTCAACAACCACCCGCATAGCGGGTGGCTTGATTTCGCCCTGAAAGGGCGGAAGCAAAAATCACGGCGTGTTTGAGTTGCCTTCTTGAGCAACCATCGCCATAGGCGATGGTTTTCGAAAGACAATAAAGGGAGCCTAATCGGGATATCACATCGGGTTTTCATAAAAAACGTAGGTTGAAAAATCGCTGATCTCGAAATACGTCTTTTTCTCACCCGGGTCCACCTGGTAGTTCAAATTCGCATCGATATGTCCGTAGCCATAGCGGTATGAGCGAGCTTCAGGATCGCCGGTACCGAGGGCCGTTGACATCTTATCGATTTTGATGAACCGCTTCACGATCTTGTCGCCGGCATACACATCGACAACACCGTTGGTGCCGGTCCAGTTTTGAATGCTGCGGCCCAGGCGGTTCTGCGACTCCTGCGTGCAGGCGGCACAGCAGACAACCAGGGCGCAGACGGCTACTGATAATAAAAATTTTCGCTTCATGATGGTGCTCCCTTAGTAAAGTTTACCCACAAACAAGAGTGCAATAGTAACAATTAAAATATTTCTATTCCCTCCCCCTTTGAAAAAGGGGGATACAGGGGGATTTTTTTCACCTGCCAAATCCCCCTAACCCCCTTTGCTAAAGGGGGAATTTTTCTCGCACCCTTTTTAGCAAAACGTTATACTCAATCAAGTTTGGGCAGCGGCGTGTCCTTGGTCGGCGCCGGCAGAATCGGATGCTCGACCCTGGGCTGCACACCCGTGGTTGTTTTCAAAAAATCAGCAATTTTTTCAATCTCGTCCTTCGACAGCGTGATGCCGAGCTGAGCCGAGCCCATGATACCGGTAGCCTCCTTCAGGCACCAGACCTTGCCTGAATGAAAATAGGGGGTCGTGAGCTCTATATTGCGAAGCGATGGAGATTTAAACACATACTGATCCGACTCCGAGCCCGTGAGCTTGAAGCGGCCCGTGTCGCCTGCGGTGATTTCCGTTTTGGGCTTTTCCACAACACCGAAGGGGAAATAGCCCGTGCCGCCCATATTGATACCGCCATGGCAGGACGCGCAGCCCTTGTTCATAAACAGCTGCAAGCCGTCTTTGTCGCGGGCAGTCAGGGCCTTTTCATCGCCCTTGAGAAACTTGTCAAAGGGGGAGTCGGGTGTGAGCAGCGTCGCCTCGAACGCCTCGATGGCCTTGGCCATGGTGTCAAACGTCAAGGGATTTGTCTCGGCTTCGAATGCTTTCTTGAAGGCAGCTACATACTCGGGCATGCTTGCAAGGGTCTTGACCACCTGCTCGGGGGTATTGCTCATCTCGACCGATGCCTGCACCGGCCCTTTGGCCTGCTGCATCAGGTCGGTGGCTCGGCCGTCCCAGAACTGGGCTATGTTGAAAACCGAGTTGAGCACTGTCGGAGAATTGCGGCCGCCCTTCTGCCACTTGTGGCCTGTCGAGGTTTCCTGAAAATCAGCGCCGCCAAGGCCAAGGTTATGGCAGGTATTGCAGCTGATAAGGCCGCTGCGTGAAAGCCGCGGGTCGAAGTACAGCATGGCGCCCAGGGCTATCTTCTCCGGCGTCACGGGATTGTGGTCGAGTGCCGGGGGTGTTTTGGGGATCGGTTTAAACAGGGCCTGCGCCTGCTGCATGACCGGATCGGGCACTGCAGCAAAGGATGCGGTGGCCCCGAAAAAAATAATGGCAGTGACAACAGTGACGACTTTTTTCATGGCATGCCTCCTGGTAATGGTATGATCGCATCATATTTGAGCATCTGCCGCATATCTTGTCAAACAAAAATCAGGTCAAGCTTCGCAGCAGCCTGTATGGTAAGCCCTCTGCCGGGAGCAGGCAGGCCTTCGTAGAGTTCCCCGTCTGCCTGAAAGCAGGTGGCGCCTGAAAAGCATATGGCAAGGGTTGTTGTTTGAAACTGCATAAGCGATGGCAACAGCCGCTGCAGCGGCAGCTTTGCAAACCGTGTCATATGCAGCATGAACCACTGCCGCAGCGTTGCAATAACCGTAACCTCGAAAAGGCCATCGTCAATACGGCAGCGGTCCGAAGGCCTGGCGCCTGCGGCATAGCTCGGTATGCTCGTCACCAGCACCTGCCGCGCCCCCTGCCCTATCTGCAGCGTGCGGGGCTGCTTGCCCGTATCGGCATACTGAAGCTCCAGGGCAAACGGCATATGATACAGCAGATTCCGGCCTGAAAACCAGGCATAGGCAGCTCTGCCGCCAAAAACTGCGGCTGCGGCACGCATAAACGGCGAATGCCGCAGGCGGTTATAATCATTTGAAATTTTTGCATCGAGACCGATGCCGCAGTAGTTGGTGAAGAAAAGCTCACCGTTGACGCTGAACACATCGAGCCGTCGTGTGCTTCCGGCAAGAAGGGCCTCCACGAGGGGCCCCAATCCTTTTTGTTTATAGAGCCGGTAAGCGCCTGATACGCGGGCAAGGTCATTGCCCGTGCCGATGGGAACAATGCCCAGGCGGGGCTTTTTCTCCCGGCGCGCAAGCTCCTGCACGATGCGCGCTGCGGTGCCGTCGCCGCCTGCCGCGATGACGCTGTCATAGGCGTCAAAATCACCCTGAAAAACAGACGGCCCGCCGGCCAGGGTAAAAGCTGTATCGCAGTCTGTCTGCGCACCCAGGTCACGCAGAATGACTTCAAGGCTTTGTTTGAGGCTTTCGCCTGAGCGGCCGCCGGATACGGGATTGATAAGAAAAAGGGCTTTTTTCATACAGGCTGATGCAGCAGGGGCCGCTCAGTACAGCGCCACGCAATAAGGGGGTCGGCTATAGATCAAAATCCCCTCAAACTCCCCTGTACAAAATGGGAGAACTTTTTTACTTCCCCCTTTTTTAAAGGGGGATTGAGGGGGATTTCAGCTGCACCCTCTTTTCTGTGAAGCGGTACTAGGCAACCGGTTTACGGTTTTTTAAATATGCCGCCATTAATTCTTGAAATGCCTGGCGCACGTCCGGATCGCTGATATGCGCCGACTCGGCCTGCGTGGAGAGCTTTTCATCATCGTCAAGCTCGGGCAGCGGGATATCCTCATCATGCCGGCGCCCCGGCGAGGCAACCGGCCCCACTTTAAAACGGATATCGGTAATTTTTTCTCCGCTGAGCCCGGCATT
>JAFGCP010000042.1 GCA_016932595.1 Deltaproteobacteria bacterium | reverse complement strand
GGGCGACATATTGAGATAGCTTTCAACAAGGTCCCGGTATTCATCGGCAGACAGGCTGCTCACATCCACATAGCAGGGTCCCGTGCCCTTGCGGTGCTCGTCGATGGTGAACTGCAATCGCTCGCAGGTTGTGATGCTGCGGCCCAGCATCTGCTCCTTCTGCCGGATATAGGGCTCGCCGCGGGCATTGCACTGCGGCATGCGCGCTCCCAGCACCAGCGTGCCCGTGGGCGCAATAACGTCTTTCGTCCGCAGGGCCACAAAGCGCATTTCAAAGGAGGTCATCTCAGCCCCTGCGCGCAGGCCCATGGCAAGGCCCGATCCTGCATTGTACGGGCAGTACCAGGTTTTGGTGCGGGCAAGGCCGGGATTGGAGGGCCGGTAAATGCCGCTTGCGCCGCCGGTTGCAATAAGTACGGCCCGGGCATGGGCCGCAACCATTTCTCCGGTGCGCAGATTAAATCCTGCCGCCCCGCAGACGCGGCCGTCACCTGTTTGCAGCAGCCGGTAAACTGGCGTGCGGTTTTCAACCCGCACGCCATGCTTGAGCACGGCGCGGGCAAGCAGCGGTTTGAGCTGCTCGCCAAGCATGACGATAGAGCGCCTGGACCGGGCTATATAATTGCCCGCAGCATCGCGCGGCAGGGGCACGCCGATCTCTTCAAGAAGCCCGGTCATGCGGTTCAGCCGCTCGCCGATGGACAGAACCAGATCATCCCGCACAATGCCGTAATTGTCGCGGCGCACATACTCCAGATAATCATGGGGCGTTCCTTCCGTCAGATGGGCATTGACCGCATTGAGCCCCATGGCAAGGCAGCCGGAGCGCTTTATATGCGCCTTTTCTAGTATGGTCACCGACAGCTTCGGCTCGCGGCGTTTGGCCATGATGGCGGCCATACAGCCTGCAGCGCCGCCGCCGATAATGAGCAGATCCGTGTTGATTGTTCGTGTTGTTTCAAAAGCCATAGTACACACCATTACCTATGCATCAAACATGACCGTGCTTAAATAGCGCTCGCCGGTATCAGGGAGAATCACCACGATAAGCTTCCCCTTGTTTTCATCGCGGCCGGCCACCTGCAACGCTGCAAAAACCGCCGCACCGGATGATATGCCGCAGATTATGCCCTCGGAGCGGAAAAGCTTTTGCGTCATGGCAAAGGCCCCCGCATCGGCAACCGGCACGACTTCATCGATGACCGACCTGTCGAATACCGGGGGCAGAAATCCGGCTCCAATGCCCTGTATCAGGTGCTTGCCTGCGCTGCCGCCGGACAGCACGGCTGATGCCGCAGGCTCAACAGCCACGATGCGCACCGACGGCTTGTGCTGCTTGAGCTCGCGGCCTACGCCGGTAACCGTTCCGCCCGTACCCACGCCGGCAACAACAATGTCGACCTGCCCGTCAGTATCATCCCATATCTCCCGGGCCGTCAGGCGATGCGCTTCAGGATTTGCGCTGTTTTCAAACTGCATGGGAATAAAAGCAGTGCCCATTTTAGCGGCAAGCTCGCGCGCTTTGGCAATAGAGCCCTGCATGCCGGTTTCGGCATCGGTTAATATAACATGCGCTCCCAGAGCCTGCAGCAGCATGCGCCGCTCGCTCGTCATTTCCTCGGGCATGGTTAGTATAAGCCGGTAGCCCTTTATGGCCGCCACCCAGGCAAGGGCAATGCCCGTATTGCCGCTGGTTGGCTCGATAATGGTCATGCCGGGTTTCAGCTCACCGCTTGCCTCGGCACACTCTATCATGGCAAGGCCGATGCGGTCTTTGACGCTGCCGCCCGGATTGCAAGCCTCGAGCTTTGCCGCCACGCGTGCATTAGTCAAACGCCGCAGCCACACCAAAGGTGTATGTCCGATAAGATCCATAAGCGAGCCGGCAATTTTCATAGTATGCTTTTCACCTTCTCTTCTTTGGCCATAGAACAAACTCACCATAATTTAATCTATAAATCTACAAGCATACTAGATTAAAAGAAGTGTATCTGTCAAGAAGTTTTATTGCGTATCTCTGCACAGGCGAAAATTCCTCTGCAGAACGGGTGGATGGATTGCGGACTGAAAGGGCATTTAAAAATACGAAGCGCTACGGGAGGCTTCTAACGAGAAGCACCGCCACAGGCAGTATTTTTGCTGAAAACAAAAGCAGCCAACACAATATAGGCGATATCTCCCAGCCATCATACCATATATAGATCATGGAAATCCATCCACAAACAATGTTGAAAACCTGTTTAAAACATGCCTGATATGAAAATGAAAAGGCTTAAAATTACAGGCTTTGCCCTCTTTGCTCAAATTGTGAGCACTAAAAAAATAAAGTTTTTTCAAACAATTACAGATTTTTCCAAAAAAATATTAGTGCGCGTTTACCTTCTCTCAAAAATACAAGTTTTTTTCAACAGGTAGAGGCAAAGTATAAATCAAGTATAAGAGAATGACCCTTCCGGCCTTCCAGGATAAGCATTTCACTGTTTCCCGCTTTTATATGCCTAATCGACCTGCGAACAGCAGAATCAGGGCTCTGCTTCCGGCAGGATTGAAGCCCCTGATTTCAGACCAGTGCATCGCAAGAGATTGCGCTGCCCCGGTTCAGCCAGTTGCAGAAGCATCCTTCGTATGGTACTTTATTTAGAAATATGTGCATTAAAACATCCTATCGAAAGGGCTGCCATGAAAATATCTGATCTGATCGTAAAGGTTCGTCATGTGGGCGTTATTGTCGATGATGTGAAAGCTGCAACAGCCCTCTACCAGAAGCTCTATGACATCGATGATCAGGACGTGCGGGTCGTGCCGCCCTGGGATGTGGCGGATGCTGAAACCAGGTTTACCTTTGTGCCGGTCGGCGGCATGGAGTTCGAGCTCATCGAGCCTATCTCGGATACTTTCAAAGCCTTCATCGGCAACCCGCCCGCGGGCATCAACCATATAGCCTTCATCGTCACGGACCTTAACAAGGCGGTAGAGCTGATGGCGCAAAAAGGCGTGCGGCTGGGGCATGTCACCAAAGACGGCATACTGGACATGAAGCGGAGCCGTGTTGCCTATTTCAACCCGCAGGACACGGGTGGCGTACTGCTTGAATTCGTGGAGCCCATAGAGGATTAAGCGCTTTTATGCATGCCCGGTTTCTTGAAATCGAGAGCATCGGCGCATGTCCGTACCGGTGCAGGCACTGCTACAGCAGTATCCCCGGGCTGGGTCAGCTGTGGCTTGCAGAGGTTGCGCGCGCCTGCGCCGGGACGCGCGGTTTGAAAAATCAGAGGGTTTATGCTAGGGACAAAAAGAGAAACAGGCCCTAATCTCTGACTGCATAATGCACTTGGCGGGGTATTCCTATGAATGTTAAATCCCGGCTTGTCGTGTTGCTGATCATTTTCCTCGCAGCACGCCCTGTAGAGGAGAAGCAGTCTGCATGATCGGGTTTCTTCGCAGCGATTTTTGAAAAAATATTCCGCCTGCAAGCTGTCCGTGTTTACTTTTATTTCTCCTGCCCGTCTTTATCCGAAGGCGCATCTTTCAGCGGTTTCCGCTGCCATTTAGCGGCATAGTCCGGGTACAGCTTCACTGTGCATTCGGGGCATAAACCATGCGAAAATCTGACATCCGTCCTCGTTGAAACATACTGCTCAACCTGCTGCCAGTACCCGTGATCATCCCTGATTTTTTTGCAGCCGGCGCAGATCGGCAGCAGGCCGCTTAGCTGCTTCACTTCGGCCAGAGCCTGCGTGAGTTCGCTGATGGTTTTCTGCAATGCTTCGCGGTTGTTTTTCAGGCCGGTGATGTCACGCAGGATGATGATCGATGAGGTGAATTTTTCGCTGATGTCAAGCATGTCTGAACGGCTGACCGCAAAGGCCCGCTCATTGCCATCGGAGGCAAAAACGCATTCATGTATTTCCCGGTTGTCGCCGCCGCACTTCATTTCTGCAAGAACCGGGATCAGCCAGGGGAACACTGCGTGCAGCGGCTTGCCGCGATTGGCGCTGTCGCCGGTTGATTTACCCAGGCTGGCGGCAGCGCCGGCCTGCTCCGCGGGATGATAGTGAAGCCCTCCGGGAATATGCCCCGCTTCGATCAAACGGGCCGCGGCGTGGTTGTAATTTATGACCTGATCGTTGCGGTCAAGCATGATGACCGGATCGGCAAGGCTTTCAAACACCGTCAGGTAGGCGTTTTTTTCATTGGTCATGTACCGGGCCCGCGCCTGAACCTCTTCAAGAAGTGTCTGGCCGGGCACCTGCTCCCACTCGGCGCAGAACGCCAACTCTATTGTGTCGAAGCAGCGGTCGACGAAATACCGATACTGCTCACGAATCGTTCCTTCCGGGTATTTTTCTGCGATAAGGTCGCTATAACCCTGGCGGTAGTATTTCATCAGGCCCAGAAACATGGCGAGCGTGACCCCCCGCTGCCGGTGCAGCCGCGCCTCAGTCACGCCGAAGAATGTCAGCGGATCGGCAGCCGTCGGCGCATC
>JAFGCP010000041.1 GCA_016932595.1 Deltaproteobacteria bacterium | reverse complement strand
CTGGAGGATCTGCCGTCACCTGAGGAAGCCGCGGAGACCGCCTTTGCCGAACAGGATAAAGCAGGCCTGCAAAAAATTTTCAGGCGCGATATACGCGTCGATCTTGAAAAGCTCGATCTTCTGATGGATCTGGTGGGAGAGATGGTCATTGCGCAAATGATGGTCATCCATAACCCCGACCTGCGGGACAAGGGGTATGAGCTCGAGAATTTTGAAAAATCGTGCCATCACCTGGAGCGCATCAGCGCCGATCTTCAGGATGTGGCCCTGGCCATCAGGATGGTCCCCCTTACCAGCACATTTCGTAAAATGATACGCCTCGTCCATGATCTGGCTATAAAATTTTCAAAAAAGGTTCGGCTTGAACTCAAAGGCGAGGAGACTGAGGTCGACAAGACCGTTATTGAACATATATCTGATCCGCTGGTGCATATCATCAGAAATGCCATTGATCACGGCATGGAAAAACCAGACCGCCGTCTTGAACTCGGGAAAGATGAAACCGGCAGAATTACGCTGGAAGCGCGCCATGATGGAGGCGATGTGGTCATTTTTATATCCGATGACGGCGGCGGGTTGAACCGCGATAAGATAGTCAAAAAGTCCCTTGAAAGAGGACTTTTGCGAGGGAATCCCGATGCTGTCAAAGATGAGGATTTATACGGCCTGATATTCGAGCCGGGGTTTTCAACGGCTGACCTGGTCACAGACGTGTCCGGCAGGGGAGTGGGGCTGGATGTTGTCAAGAAAAATCTTGAAAAGATAAAAGGGCGTGTTGATATTAAGAGCACGCCGGGCAAAGGCACATCATTTATGCTTCGCATCCCTCTCACGCTGGCGATCATTGAGGGTATGCTGGTCAGGGTTGGGCGGTCCAAGTATATCATCCCGCTTCTTGCCATTATGGAATCCTTCAGGCCGCAGGAGCAGCATATAACGGTTTTGCCCAACGGTTCGGAAGTGGTGAGGGTTCGGGATGCTCTGCTGCAGGTGTCACGGTTGTACAGGCTGAATGCCATACAGCCCGATACGGAGAATCTCCATGAGGGGATTCTGGTCATGGTTGAAAATCAGGGCGAGCAGCTTTGCCTGTTTGTGGATGAAATAATCGGTCAGATACAGACGGTTATTAAAGGGTTGCCCGACTATATGGGTGCTGTGGAAGGTCTTTCGGGCTGCTGCATCATGGGCGACGGAGAGGTATGCCTGATACTGGATGTGGGCAGCCTGATCAAGAAAGCAAAGGCCGAGGCGCATGATTGATGCTGCCGCCGGACGCTTTCTTTTGTGTTGACGTGCTGCTGCCGCATGCTGCATCCTGAAGTGTATTGAACGATGTAGAAGGGGAATACATCCCGACGGCAGGTACCATAGCGTGGACGGTGCGCAAGACCGATATATCTGACACACAGATTTGTTGTGCGGTAGTTTCGCTTCCGTGTAAGGTTCATAGTTATAGTGAGGAACTGCTCAGTTCTGAAGACAACATTTAGTTGGAGATAAGTATGAAAAACTGGTCATTGAAGACAAAAATAATTGCTGCCCTGACTATCGTAGTTGCCGTGGGCGGCACAGTATTTGCCGTTATGCTGTTTCTAAACGCAGTTGGAGGCGCAAAAAAAAATGCCCAGGCAGAGGCGCTGAATCATATGGACCGCTCGATTGAGATGTTAATGGTTTCAACCAGAAAATTTCATGAGGATTTTATCAAGGCCAAAGAATCCGGCAGGGTTGATGCCCAGCTGGCCCTTGAAGACTGGAGCCGGACCAAAGCAGCTGTCGACGACGCAGTTGCGCATAATTTCGGGGATGAAAGGGTTCGCGTCAGACTTATCGGGGATACGGATATATTCGGCATTGAGCCATTGGGGGCGAAGGAAAATATCGGTATTCAGATTCCTTTTGAACGGGAAGCCGCGCAGGCGATAAAAAACGGCAAGGAACGAGTGGAGGAGCAGCAGGACGGTTTTTTGCGTATCGCCGTCCCCTTGACGAGTCAGGCGCATCCCGGCTGCGCTGAATGTCATCTGTCCCTGCGCAGAGGTATCGATAGCGATCTGAAAAAAAATATTATTCTCGGTACGCTCAATGTCTATGTGCCCATGCAAATAATGCTTGCCGAAATTCGCTCCAGGACATTGGGGATTCTTTATGGTTTGATCGCTCTGCTCACGATTGTGGCGCTGGTTTTGTACATTTTTATGAACCGTTCCGTGACGATGCCGCTTGATAAAGCGGCTGCCTTTATAAAAAAAGTTGCCGAAGGTGATTTGTCGGGCAATCTGGCTGTTGAGCAGCAGGACGAAATCGGGATGTTGTCCGGGGCGATGAACAAAATGGTGGGCAATATGCGGGAGCTTGCCCAGGCGGCTGAAAAGATAGCGGGGGGCGATTTGACGGTGCGGGTTGCAGCCTTGTCGGACAGGGATACGCTGGGGCAGTCCCTCAAGCGGATGGTTGAGAAGCTGTCAACTATTATCGCGGAAATCAATATATCCGCGCAGAGTGTTTTTGCGGGTGCTGAGCAGTTGAGCGCGTCAAGCCAGGCGATGAGCCAGGGTGCAACCGAGCAGGCAAGTTCTCTTGAGGAGATATCAAGCTCCATGAATGAGATTGCCTCGCAGACCAGGCAGAATTCGGAGAATGCAACGCTGGCGAGCAGGCTTGCGGCGGAGTCGGGTCAGTCGGCGAAGAAGGGGGATGTGCAGACGCAGGCTATGGTTGTTGCCATGAGTGAAATCAGTGCAGCCAGCAGAAACATATCAAAGATAATAAAAATCATCGATGAAATCGCCTTCCAGACCAATCTGCTGGCGTTAAATGCTGCCGTTGAGGCGGCCCGGGCAGGCAGGCATGGCAAGGGATTTGCGGTCGTCGCCGAAGAGGTAAGAAATCTTGCAGCCCGGAGTGCAAAAGCGGCAAAAGAGACGGAGGAAATGATAGAAGGAGCAGTAAAGAAGATAGAGGAGGGAACGTCGATGGCCGGCAGGACAGCCGGGGCGCTGCAGGAGATAGTAGAAGCTGCAGGGAAAGTGACCGATCTTGTGGCGGAGATTGCAGCAGCGTCAAATGATCAGGCTCAGGGGGTAATGCAAATCACCAGGGGGCTCGGGCATGTGGACCAGGTGACGCAGCAGAACACCTCCCTTGCAGAGGAAAGCGCGTCTGCGGCACAGGAGTTGACCGGCCAGGCACAGTGTTTGAAGGATTTGGTCAGAACATTCAGGGTTCCTGAAAATATGAGGCTCTCCCGTGAAATGCCCAATAATCAAAGCCTGGCGCTTAACCCCGCGCAGCAGAATCCCGATACTTCCTTAAAGGAGGTTGTGCCTGCACCGCAAATACCGTGGGGAAATAAGACTGAAGATTTTCATTCATGAAGAAGCGGATAGGTCCGAGCAAATCTTCATTGTAAAAGATGAGAAAATAAGACACATACCGTGAACCCTTAAAAGGCCGTTGAACATTTCGATTTCTCTATTGTAGAAGGTGATGAATATGTTTAAAAATATGAAATTTGGCATAAAACTTACCGGCGGTTTTGTTCTGGTGGCTTTTATAACACTTATAGTCGGCATGATGGGTTGGCTCGGCGTTCTTAATTTGGGCAGGAGCACGGAAGAAATTGCCGATGTTCGCCTGCCGAGTGTCGACAGCCTGCGGATTATTCACCGGGAATTTGAAAGCATAAGGGCAACACAGTATACGCTTCTCAATCCTCTTTTGTCCGACAAAGACCATAAACAGCAGTTTGAAAATTTTAAACTGGCGCAGGATCGCTATAAGGCCGCCTGGAAAGTCTATGAGCCCCTGCCAAAGACAGATGAAGAGGCGATGCTTTTGAAACAGCTCATGAATGCGGTAGATGAGTGGAATAAGCAGAATGCGGTATTCATTGATTATGCAAAGCAGCTTGACGCTACCGATCTTAGAAATCCCGTGGAATTCATGCTCACGCTGCAGGCATTTCGCAAGGATCATTACAAGCTGTCGGGGCAGGTGCTGGAGCTTATTTATAATAATGTCGCACTGGAGGGGGGGGATGATCCAGCGGCCTGTTCTTTTACTAAATGGGCTACATCATTCACCTGTAAAAATCAGGTTTTAGAGGATTTGATTACACGAATTCTGCAATTTCATGAAACTTTTCATAACCGCATAGGCTCTGTAAAAAAGCTGCTTGAAAAAGGGGATAAAGCAGGGGCTGAAAAGGCATATTTCAGCGAAATGACGGACGCGCTGAACGTTACTTTTGAAATTTTTGAAAAAATGGAGCATGAAGCCGGCAAAGCCGTCAGCTTATACAAAAACATGAATGTGCAGGCTTTGGAGAAGTGCCGGGAAAAACAGGAGGCTGTTGAGGCCTTGATCGAAAGGCTTATCAAAATAAATGATGATGCCGCCAAGAAGATAAGCAGCAGGGTGAAGCAGGAAGTTTCTACAACCGTCACAACAGAAGTGTTTTGGATGATCCTGGGGACGCTTTTGGCAATCGGCATAGGCCTTTTCCTGACCCGGATGATAACAGTGCCGATTCGTAAAAGCGTTGAGCTTGCAAATGCGGTGGCGGACGGCGATGTGGAGAAAACTGTCGACATAGACCAGAAGGATGAAGTCGGAGTGCTTGCCGAGGCTATGAGAAAGATGGTTGAGAATTTGAAGGGACTTGTGGAGGTGGCAAGAAAAATCGCTATTGGCGATTTAACCGTGAACATAGTACCTCTTTCAGATAAAGACGCTTTCGGGTATTCTCTGAAGACCATGGTTGAAACGCTTGCCTATACCATGACGGAAATCAACGCCTCGGCAAACAATGTGGCGGCAGGGGCCCACCAGATGAGCTCCACCAGCCAGGCCATGAGCCAGGGCGCAACCGAGCAGGCAAGCTCGCTTGAGGAGATATCAAGCTCCATGAATGAAATAGCTGCGCAGACCAGGCATACAGCAGAGAATGCCAGGCAGGCAAATATGCTTGCGGCTGAGGCAAAGACGCTGGCCGAGCGTGGCAATGAGCGGATGAACCGGATGGTTGAGGCCATGCGTGAGATAAACGAGTCGAGCCGGAACATTTCAAGGATCATCAAGGTTATTGATGAAATAGCTTTTCAAACCAATTTGCTTGCGCTGAACGCGGCGGTTGAGGCGGCACGGGCAGGCAAGTATGGCAAGGGTTTTGCCGTGGTTGCCGAAGAGGTGAGAAATCTTGCCGCCCGCAGCGCCAAGGCAGCGCGGGAGACGGCAGAGCTGATAGAGAGCTCGGTGAAGAAGGTCGGCGACGGGACGCAGATGGCTGACAAGACGGCAGAGGCGCTGAGCGAGATTGTAGCAGCGGCCGGGAAGATGACGGGACTTGTTGCCGAGATTGCAGCCGCGTCCAATGAGCAGGCTCAGGGCGTGAGTCAGATAACGCAGGGCCTTGGACAGGTGGATCAGGTAACGCAGCAGAATACCGCCCATGCCGAAGAAAGCGCGTCGGCGTCAGAGGAGCTTTCGAGCCAGGCACAGCTGCTGCAGCAGCTGGTGGCAACCTTTACCATTGCAGAGCAGAAAGATGAGCGCAGGGGTGAGACAGTGCATGACGGCGCTGATAGCCAGATGATGCTGGGCAGGGGGGAGGCAATGGTTGCAGGGGCTGCACAGCAGGCAGCCCCCTGGGGCGGCATGCCGGCTGAAAACGATGAGCCGGACCCGGTTATACGCCTGGATGACAGGGAGTTCGGGAAATATTGAGCAGACGGAAGCTTGTTTGCCGCTACGGGCAGTTGGCGGACCTTGCAGCGCTGCGAAGAATCGAAACTCGTGATACAGCAGAAGGGAGTATCATCATGACAGAACAAAAGGGCAGGGAAAGATTAGAGGATGATTTTTACGATGAAGACGATGAGGATACCCAGAAAGATAAATATCTCACATTTACTGTGGGCAAAGAGGACTATGGCATAGAAATCTCCCATGTCACCGAGATTATCGGCATTCAGAAAATAACCGATGTGCCCGATATGCCCTCTTATATAAAGGGCGTTATCAATCTGCGGGGCAAGGTTATCCCGGTGATGGATGTGCGGCTGCGGTTCAGGATGCCGGAGCGGGAGTATGATGACAGAACCTGCACCGTGGTGGTGAGCGTAAACGCAACGCCGGTGGGACTGGTTGTGGATACGGTAAAAGAGGTTGTCGATATTCCCGAGAATCAGATAGAGCTGCCGCCCGAAGTTGCCGAGAGCAGCACGCAGCGCTATATCAAGGGTCTGGGCAAGATTGGTGAGGATGTCAAGATACTTCTGGATGTTGAAAAACTGGTGCGTAATGAGGATATGGCAGCCATGCAGTCGGCTGCTGCATACAATCATTAAGAGCGTGTATGAAAAGTCATGTGCTGTCATCCTGAACGAAGTGAAGGATCCCTGAATCCATTAAAACTACGAGATTCTTCGCTGCGCTCAGAATGTCAAAACGAAGGTGCTTTGGCTTTTTGTACAGGCTCTAAGACAGTTCAGCGGCTTCATGTCTTAGCATTGTTTGCGGCCATGTGAGCATGCAAGTGATTTCTCTGAACTAAAGAAGGGCGCTATAACGAAGAGGGAGTCATGATTCGAAAAAGTCTATTGCTTTTGATATTAGTTGTTTTGTGCATGGGCAGCGCGACGTCATTTGCGAGTGAAGCGGGGCTTCGCCTGCCGGGGCATGAAGAGTTCCTGACGTGCGATCATTTTTCAGACAATCTATGGGGCCTGCATTCCACGCTGGAGGAAAAGTACGGCCTTTCCTTTGAGCTGCTGTATCTGCAGGACATATTCTGGAACACGCGCGGCGGCATCAATACGCATGACTCGGGAGAGTATCCCCGGCTGTTTGGCCTTTATGTTGAGCTGGATACGGCCAAAGCCGGCCTCTGGGAAAACGGCACTTTTTTTCTGGGCCTGGAGCATATTTCAGGACGCAACCCTTCGGAGACCCAGACGGGAGACTGGCAGTGGTTATCCTGGCTATCAAGTTATGAAAGGCGCAACCAGGTTTCCGAGTTCTGGTACAAGCATACCTTTTTTGACGAAAAGCTGTGGATTAAGCTAGGGAAAATGGAATCAAACTACGATTTTAACTATATGGAGTACAGCCTGGAGTTTCTCAATTCTTCGGCAATGTTTAACCCAACACTCATCGCTCTTCCAACCTATCCTGATCAGGACTGGGGCGCCGTCATCGGCGTGAATCCCGCTCAATGGTTTAGCTGCAACTTCGGCGTGTATCAAGGAAAAATTAATGGCAGCCGCTCAGTCGGTAATACCCTGGACGACCTTCGCGGGCCCATGCTGATAGTTGAACCCTCATTCAAGTATGACCTGGGCGGGCTGCCGGGCAAGGTCAATGTCGGCGCCTGGTGGAATGGCCGGCGCTTTGACGCATATCATAAGCACCCCACGACTCATGAGTACCACGGCAAAGCATATGGTTTTTACGGTTTTGTGCAGCAGCTGCTGTGGAAGGAGAACCCCGATGCTGAAGACTGCAGCCAGGGGATCGGCGTTTTTGCCGAGTACGGCTGGGCAGCCAAAGACCGCTCTGAAATTGAGGATTTTGCCGGCGGCGGACTGCGCTGGCAGGGCGCCATCCCCGGGCGCGATGATGACGTGATGGGTCTCGGCGCATTTACTATGTATTTCAGCGATCAGGCAGGATTTGCCGACCATTCAGAGACCGCTCTGGAACTTTTCTATAAAATTCAGCTAACGGGCTGGATGGCCCTTCAGCCCGATGTGCAGTATATCACCAATCCGGGCGGCGACGGCAACCGAAATGCCGTTGCCGTAGGAGGAAGGCTTGAGTTTGTGTTTTAGAGCAGGGTTACATTAAATCGCAGAAATATTTTTTGTTTTCAGAGGAGTAAGAGTTCGCCGGGGTGATTGAATGACCGTTTGCTTATGGCTCTTTGTCCAGGAAAGACCGTTTATCTCATTGCTGAAAGGGAGAATGTATGGAAGAGAAAAGACAGGCCGGGGCACGCGTGGCGACCTCTATCGGGACAGCATTTCAGCATGCGGATGCTGATGAAGTATGCTCTTCTATATTAAACTTAAGCAGCGGCGGTGTATTCATCTTAGCTAACAATCCCCTGCCTATTGATAGCCAGCTGTCTATGCGGTTCCATTTGCCGGGTGACACGGAGATAATAGACGTTCGAGGCAGGGTGGTATGGATAAAGCAGAGATCAAGTGTTTTTCCTGCAGGAATGGGTATACAGTTTACGGAGCTATCACCGACACATCAGAGGAAGATAGAGGCTTTTGTTGAAGCCCAGCTGCGTTCACATTAGTAATTTCAGCAAATCAGTACCGGAGAATGTATGGGAAATGGTCTTCGAAGATAAAAATAATCATTATTATTGCGGCAGCGGTGTGGGTGGAGCCTGTTATTCATGTTGACGCAGGGGCTTTTGCCAGAGAATAATTTTTCTGAGAAATACAGAATAGCAACTCGTCAGTTTGTCGTGAGCCTGAGATTGAAAGCGTCAAAGCTATGTCCCTAGTGTCAAAAATACAGCTGCCTGCAATCAGTATTCCTGAGGATTTTGGATTCAGGATGATGCAGCTTAGTGACGAGGAATTCAACCTGATCCGCTCGCTTGTGTACGAGCGTTTCGGCATTAATCTGACCGATGCCAAGCGGTCTCTTGTCGTGGGAAGGCTTCAAAAAACGCTGCGTCAGCTCGGCTTTCATTCATTTATGCAGTTTTACGATTACCTTGTTCAGGATAAAAGCGGAGCGGCCCTTGATGCGCTCATAAACCAGATTTCAACCAACCATACTTTTTTTTATCGTGAAGGCGCACATTTTGTTTATTTCAGGGATACGGTTCTGCCGGAAATGAAGGCGCGGCTCCAGCGTGAACAGAGAAGGGATTTCAGGGTGTGGTGCGCCGGGTGTTCGTCCGGCGAGGAAGCTTATACGATCGTCATCGAGATGATGGAATATTTTCGCGGGGAGTATAATCTCTGGGATGCAGGCGTGCTGGCGACCGACATATCGACAAAAGCCCTTAATAAGGCTGCTGCCGGGATATATCCTCATGAAAATGTCAGAAATACGCCTGCGTATGCGCGGCAGTATTTTAGAAAAAAGCAGGATGACATATGGGAAATATCGGCCGCGATAAAAAAGGAAGTAACATTTCGCCGTTTTAACTTTATGAACAGGACCTTTCCTTTTAAAAAGCTGTTTCATGTCATATTTTGCCGCAATGTTATGATCTATTTCGATCAGGCGACGCGCGCCGGTCTTATAGAAAGATTTCATGCCTGTTTGGTGCCCGGCGGCTATTTTTTTATAGGGCATTCTGAATCACTGGGCAGGGAGCAGGGCTTGTTTGAATATATTATGCCCGCGGTTTACCGGAAGCGTGAGCAGTGAGCGCCGATGTTCCTGCCTGACAGCAGTTCTGTACAGGTCGCATTGACGGGGCGAAAATGATAAAAAGAAAAATACGTGTTCTTGTCGTGGATGATTCGGCCCTTGTCCGCAGTATCCTTTCTCAGGGACTCGCACAGGATCCAGGCATTGAAGTTGTCGGCGCAGCATCCGATCCTTATGTTGCCCGCGATATGATTATCAAGCACCGCCCGGATGTGCTTACCCTGGATGTGGAAATGCCCAGGATGGACGGTGTCGATTTTTTGCGACGTTTAATGCCACAGTACCCGCTGCCTGTTGTCATGGTCAGCGCGCTGACGCAGAAGGGCAAACAGATCACCATTGAAGCCCTTGAGGCCGGCGCCGTTGATGTTGTGCCGAAGCCGTCTGCGAATATAGCCCGTGGTCTGGGCGATATGATGATGGAACTGCGGACCAAGGTAAAAATAGCATCCACAGCCAGTGTGTCCCACTGGAAAGTCAGGCGCTTTGACGAAAAGCCGCAGATCATCGATGTGAGAAAATCTCTTGCAGAGTCAACCGATAAGGTGATTGCTATTGGCGCTTCCACCGGCGGCACAGAGGCGATACGGCTGGTGATCGAGCGCTTTCCCGCAATAGCCCCGGGTGTTGTTATTGTGCAGCACATGCCGGCAGGCTTTACACGGGCCTTTGCCGAGCGATTGAACACGCAGTGCCTCATGGAGGTGAAGGAAGCTGAAAGCGGTGACAGGATTATGCCCGGCAGAATCCTCATAGCCCCTGGCGACTATCACCTCAAAGTGAGGCGAACAGGAGGCTTTTACTATGTCGATTGCCTTGCTGGAGAGAAAATGAACGGTCATTGCCCGTCGGTTGATGTCATGATGCTGTCGGTAGCCGAGCAGGTGGGTGCAAATGCGGTCGGGGTCATGCTCACCGGCATGGGACATGACGGCGCCGATGGCATGCTTGCCATGCGTCAAGCTGGCGCCCGCACCATCGCACAGGATGAGAAGAGCTGTATTGTCTTCGGCATGCCCAAAAGCGCCTATGACCGGGGTGGCGCTGAAAGTTTTGTTCCACTTGACAAAATTGCGCAAACAGTATTGAGTTATATATAAAGTTTTTTTTGGTTCATTTTCGAAACAGGCAGGATTTCGGCGCGTTTTCCGAGAGCATGAAGACCGATTGCGCATGCGTCTCCGGGTTGCGCCGTGCCAATCCTTAAAGTCATTATTATAAGGGGTACGCCGTGGAACATTTCGGCACATTTCTGGTCAAGCAGGGAATGGTCACGCCTGAGCATGTCATACAGGCCCTTGACTGCCAGCAGGAGAAGCAACTGCCGGTGGGGAAGATAGCACTGCAGTACCGCCTTCTTGAAATGAATCACACGTTCAATATACTGAACCGTCAGGCTGACACACAGTTGAAATTTTGTGATATCGCAGTGGTTCTCGGCTATCTTACCCGTGATCAGGTCGATTTTATTCTCGATATTCAAATGAACCAAAGGCCGAAGATAGGGGAAATACTGGTTGAGATGGGAGTGCTCAACAGGGAGCAGCTTGCAGAGGCTCTGGATGGCTATGAAAAGCTGAAAGGGAGCGCGGGCTGTGAAGCATACCCCGCGCGTTAAAAGACATAGGTGCCGGCTGTAATTCCTTACCGTAGAAGCAGGAAAGCGGAGTTTTCACAAGATCCCGGGTGCGGCAGCAGCCTTTATTTTTTTTATAAAAAGCGAACTGCGGTTTTGAAGCTGCGGGCTGAATTTTATGGCAGCAAGGAGTAAGCTATGAACCATTTCGGCGTATTTCTCGTGCAGCGGGGCCTGGTCAGCACCGAGCATGTTCTCAAAGCCCTTGACATTCAGCGGGAGCAGCAAATACCGATTGGCAGGATAGCGCTGGAACACCATTTTCTCAGAATGGATCAGGTTTTTGAAATACTGAACCGTCAGGGTGATGTAAATTTAAAATTTGGCGATATCGCATTAGATCTCGGATTTCTTACCCGACAGCAGGTTGATTTCCTTCTTGCCATTCAAAAGGGCAAGCGGCCCCCGATTGGAAAAATTTTACTGGAGATGGGAGCGCTGAGCCGGCAGCAGCTAGCAGATGCTCTGGATGCCTATGAGCAATCAAAATGCAGTACGGGCAGCGAGTCGCCGCCCGGGTCATGAGAGACATAGTTGCCTGCTCTTCTATGAAACAGAAGAAGCATGAGCCGGAAAGTGTGGCATTATCCTGCGCAGCGTATTAAAACTTTAACAACTCGGCCATCTATGTCGACCTTAATTCTTGGCGTCGGAGATTTTGGCGTATCAAAAACGCCCGGTGATGTGATCAAAACACTTGCCCTCGGCTCTTGCGTCGCAGTTGTTTTGCTTGAGCCAAGGACAAGGTCTGTGGGCATGGTGCATGTTGCGCTTCCCGAGTCATCCATCGACCGCGCCAAAGCATTAGTCAAGCCCGGCTATTTTGCCGATACCGGTTTTTCCGCCCTCCTTGAGGCAATGAAGCTTATATCCTGCATTCAAAACCATAAAAATTTTCTTGTGAAAATGACCGGCGGCGCTCAGGTGCTTGATCCCAACAATACATTCAATATCGGCAAACGCAATGAGCTGGCCCTAAAAAAAATACTCTGGCACCATGGTATGGGCGTGCAGGCCGAGGATGTCGGCGGCCATATAAGCAGGAGCATTGCTGTGGATGTTGACACCGGGAGGGTGGTCATCACATCCGCAGGCCGCGGGAGTTGGGAACTATAGGCCTCTGCAGTGAAATTCCCTACAGGCGCTTTTTGAATCATACGGGCGGCATAACGGTGATACTATGGCAAAGATACTGATCGCAGAGGATAACAGGGCCACGCTGGAAATTTTCAGTTCTGCCGTCGAATCGATGGGGCATTCTGTCATCAGGGCCACAAACGGGCAAATGGCATGGGATGTGCTGCAGGCAAATGACGATATAGCATTGCTCATATCCGATATGTCGATGCCCGAAATGGAAGGCCAGGAGCTGATCAGGCTTGTTCGCGAATGCGGCCGTTTTTTCAAACTTCCCATCCTCTTCGTTTCAGGCGCTATCAGGGCCAGGGACATAGCCCACCTGCTTGAAAAGGGCGTCACGCATTTCATGGCAAAGCCGGTGCAGCTTCAGGAGTTGAAGGACGTGATCATGCGGTATGTTTCATGAACAACGCCGGATGGTGGATGTATTTTTCCGATTAATGGAGCCTTGCTGTTTTTACAGCAGGTATCGGTAGGCCATATGCCGCGTAAGGAAGAGATTATCAGCAGAATAAGAAGTGTGCCGCCCCTGTCGCATACAGCCCGGCAGATTATGGCAATCGTATGCGATTCGGGCGATTCCGCCGGGAAGCTTGCGCGGGTCATTGAAACCGATGCCGCCCTGACTGCCCGCGTGCTTACGATTGTTAATGCAAGCGAACTTTTTCGCATCAATCCTATTACCACGATAGCTGCCGCCATGGCAGTCCTGGGTGATAAGATCATGCTGGGTATTGCGCTTGATTACTGCACGGATGGGCTCATGCATAAGCCTCTTGACGGGTATCGGGCCGAACAGGGGAAACTCTGGGAGCATAACCTGCTGACTGCCATAGCGGCAAAAGTTCTTGCTGGCATGAGTCCCATGAATGTGAATCCTGATGAAGCCTTTACCGGCGGTATTCTCCACGATATCGGCAAGTCAGTGCTGTCGGAGTTTTTAAAGGGCTCAACGGAAGATATGATTGTGGAAATCGACAGGGGCGTGCTGACCGATTATCTTGAGGTCGAGGAGGAGAAACTGGGAACAAACCACTGCATTATTGGCGCGGCCATGGCGACGATGTGGAAATTGCCTTCTCCCTTGCCCGAGATAATACGTTATCATCACCATCGGCTGGCAGCCGAAGAGACGTACCGCAGCATTATTTATGCCGTGCATCTGGGTGATGTTATTGCCATGATGAAGGGAATCGGCACGGGGTGCGATTCCATGTGCTATCACCTTGAAAGCGGGCATAAGGAATTACTGGGCATACGCAGGGATCAGTTCCCCGCCATTATGATTCGCGTTGATGAGGAGTTTCAAAGAATAAAAGCATGTGTGAATGGAGGTGCAGGCAATGCTCAAAATATTGATCGTTGATGATTCAAGCACAGCCCGGATGTTCATCAGGCGCTGTCTTGAAATTGCAGGGTGCCAGGGAGCTGATTTTAAGGAAGCGGGCAACGGCAAAGAAGCGCTTGATCTGCTGAGGGAAGCACCTGTCGATTTTATACTCGCCGACCTTAATATGCCGGTGCTTGACGGCAGAAATTTGTTGAAACGGCTCAAGTCGAGCCCCAGAACATGCGATATACCTTTAGTTGTCGTCTCAAGCGCCAGCAACCCTGCATCCGATGTTGAGCTGATTGCGGAAGGCGCCTATGCAGTGCTGAGCAAGCCCATAACACCGCCTGCGCTGATTGCCTCGATCGGCGCCTTGATCAAAAAGCAGGAGGCGTCGCATGGAACAGCATGATGTCAATATGTGCTTAGCCATTAAAGCTGCGGTGACGGAGAGCATCGAGAATATGGTTTTTATGGCCATTGACACTGATCTTGACGGCCTGTCCGAGGATTTGGGCAGCGATGCCGTTATGGCCTCGCTGCGGGTGCTTGAGCCAAGGCCTGGCGTTTTGCGCCTTGCCATGCCCAGGAGCACAGCGGTTGAAATTTCAAAAAATTTGTACAGCATTGCAGAAAATGAACTTACTGATGCCATGATTCAAGATGTGACCTGCGAGCTTTTAAATACGATATCAGGCCGGGTCATGAAAAGAATTCTGCCGGCTGAATGCACTTTTCATTTAGGGCTTCCGGAGATGGTTGATAAGCCTCATGACCTGCAAGGGGCTTTTGTTCAGTGCAGCTTTCTTGCCGACGGCAATTTGCTTATTGTTTTGGCGCAGATTTAAAGCAAAACCTGCTTGAACAATGCTCCCCTATGCATGTTGATCTTACTTCCCTTATCAGGGATTGTTTCCCCTTTGACAGTAGAAGTTTTACATCTGAATCACGGCCGTCATTTTTTGTCATTGTTGCTGCCTGTCGTCCTGCTCCATGGATGATAGCCGTGCGAAGATGGAGCATGAGAACAAAAGACCATGCTGATATGCAGCCTTTGGTGGCGTGCATGAAATTGACAATGAAGATTTGAGGAGACTGCGGTGAAGGGAAGAATTCTAGTCGTTATTGATGAGCCGAACCTGCGAGAGACATTCCATGCCATTTTAACTGAGGCAGACTATGAGTCCGTACAGGCCACTGACTTCGACAGTGCCATAGACGAGCTTTCCCGCTGCGCCTTTGACGCGGTTTTTGCCGATATCGTCTATGGTGCAAAGACAGGAATCGATATACTGAGGGAAGTGAAAAAGCGTGAGTTTCAGGCGCAGGTTGTCATAATTGCCGGACAGGTTGATATGGTGACTGCAGGAGAAGCGGTACGCCTTGGGGCGTTTGATTATGTGCCCAAGCCGGTGACGAAGACGATGCTGCTGCGCATAGCCGACCATGCGCTTCGTCACAAGCATGCGGTTGATGCGCGGGAAACATACAGGCGCACGCTTGAAGCGACATTTAAATGCGTCAATGACGCAATACTTGCAATAGACGCCAGAATGACGATATTGACGGTTAGCGATGCCGTTGAAAAGTTTTTACAGCGATCATCGGGGGATATTCTCGGCAGGCATCTTCCGGATGTGGTCAGCCAGTCGCAGAAACCTTTTCTGCTTGATGTGGCTGAAAAGACCCTTCATAATGCGGCAATGATACAGGAATATCCCGCCGAATGGATATGCCCTGACGGCAGGCCGCAGACGGTTTTGATCAGCTGTACGCCCCTTGTCGACTCAAGAAGCATGGTTCCGGGGGCAGTGCTCGTACTGCGCGACATAACACGCGCTCTCGATCTTGAAGATGGAGCCCATGAACGCCGCAGTTTTCGCGCAATGATCGGCAAGAGCAAGCGAATGCAGGAAATCTATGACCTGCTGGACGCGCTGGCCGACACGGAAACCTCTGTGCTTGTTACGGGAGAGAGCGGCACAGGCAAGGAGCTTGTCGCCGATGCGCTTCATGCCATCGGGCCGCGTTCGGCCAAGCCGCTGATTAAAATAAACTGCTCGGCCCTCTCGGAAAATCTTCTTGAAAGCGAGCTGTTCGGCCATGTAAAAGGGGCCTTTACCGGCGCCATAAAGGACAAGGTCGGCCGTTTCGAGATGGCGGATGGCGGAACTGTTTTTCTCGACGAGATTGGCGATTTAAGCCCGAATGTGCAGGTGAAACTGCTCAGGTTTCTTCAGCAGAAGGAGTTTGAGCGTGTTGGCGATACGCGTTCCATCAAAGTCAATGTGCGCGTTATCGCAGCTACTCACCGGAATTTGATGGACAGGGTTGAGCAGGGCAGTTTCCGGAAGGATCTCTATTACCGCCTCAAGGTGGTTGAGGTTCTTCTGCCGTCTCTTCGTGAACGCAGGGAGGACATACCTCTGCTGGTTGAACACTTCAGGGCCCGCTTCGTCCTTCAGTTTCATAAAAAAATCCTGCATGTTTCCGAGGATGTCTACAAAACTTTTCTGGCATACAGCTGGCCCGGCAATATCCGCGAGCTCGAACATGTTATGGAGCATGCCTTTGTTGTATGCGACGGTGCGGAAATAACTACGGCCCATCTTCCGCAGGAGCTGTGCCTGCCCTCGCCGAGTATCAGGTCGGCACCGGTAAAAGCGACGGTAACCCATTGCTCCGAAGATGCCGTGCGCAGGGCACTCGAAAAGACTGCATGGAATAAGGCAAAAGCCGCACGCATTCTGGGCGTCGGCCGACAAACGCTGTACCGCAAGCTCATTGAGTACAATATTGCGGAACCGGCGGATGAATGATTGTCTGCATGTCTTGTATGCCGCAGCACCCTTATGCGCGACAGCGTGTATAGTGATTGCTTCGGCCGCATATCAGGACATTGGGCTCTGGGTATATTTGAAAACCGGCGGGCCGCCGTTGCGTGTAGAGGCCTCTGGCAATGAACGTGGTTGTGAAGTGGTTTGCGAACATCAAGGATGTTTTGGGGGCTCATGAGCTTGCAATTGAGCTGCAGCCGCAGTCGAGCCATTTTGAGCTTTTAGCACCAGTTCGCACGGCGCGTCGGTGCAGCATATGTCCGCCAGATGCAGGATCAGCTCACGGGAGTCACAGCGCCGTTTCTTTTGCTGATAAACGGTACAACATTTCATTCAACTGTAGACCTGCCAGCGCTGCTCCAGAATGGTGACACGGTGACAAGTATGATTCCCTTTGACGGAGGCTGACGGCAGCATTGCACAGCCCTTGCGCAGGGATGAAATGCTGCTCCTCGGAAAAGACACAGGCCTTGTGCGGCTTTACGAGAGCAGCTTTTTAGTGGTTGCAACCAGCGGCGCCTTTACTTTTCTCATGAATGGCCAACCCCTTGTCCGTTAGACAAAGCTTTTATGCCTGAACATTGGGGGATGCCTGATGGCATGGATATGCCGGTGTGCGCACCGTTAGTAATGTAATCAACCACCTCCTGTCAGGATTGGTTTGCCGCTTAATAATTTTTTGTGTTTCATGCGCGGTCGTGGCATATTATATGGAAAGCATGTGTTCAGTATGAGCCCTTTTTTATTTTTTCCGGCCAACCGATCCGGCAGGTGCAATCGATGACGCAGTATTCCGGAAATCAAGCGATTCTTATAGTCGACGATAGCCCCTTTAGCCGCGCGCTTATTGCGGCCGCGGCTGAAGACTCCGCGTGCAGTTGTGAAGAGGCGGAAAACGGCCGCGAAGCGCTTGAAAAAGTAAAGGCGCGCAATTTTTCCCTTATTTTCATGGACATGCTGATGCCCGGCATAGATGGTTTTGAAACCGTCAGGCAGATGCGGGAGCTGGGAGTCGTCGCGCCGATTATAGCCCTTTCCGCTTTATGCATGAAACAGGACAAGGAGCGCGCCCTCGAGCTGGGCTGCAACGATTTTGTGCCCAAGCCGGTAGATCTGGCAGAGCTCAGGGCCATTATTACAGAACATCTTTCGCATCAACCGGGCAGGGAGCTTTCACCCCATGGCGCCTTTCCGGCGATTGCACGGCCCCTGTTTGATTTTTCTCGATACAGGATGCTTCTTGTTGAGGAGGACAGCAAAAGCGCAGCAGCACATAGCCGCTCACTGCGGCATTTCGGCTTTCATCTCAGGCATGTCGCAACCTGCACGGAGGCCCTTGATCTGCTGCATGCCGACTCTGCTGCCGCTGACATAATCGTCAGTAATTTATATACCAGCGGCATAGATGCTCTCGGCATGCTTGCCATGGTCCGGCGGCGCTATCCCGATGTGCTGGTGTTTATTTATACGCATACATATAATCCTGACATGTATCAGCTTGCCATGCAGCAGGGGGCAGATGGGATTTTCCCTGAAGCGATACTGGAGGGCTCGGCCATCGGCATGATAGAGTCGGCGCTGTACCGGCGGCGGCAAAGCCCTGCGGCCGGCCCCGTACTTTCAGGGCAGCTGCGGCAGGCTCAGGCTAACCTGATCAGCTTCGGATGCGATCCGCCCTGCAGTTCCTGCGAACTGGATTTCAAGAGTCTGCTTGATGCGGGGGGTGACATTGTGCGCTGCCGAAAATTTAACCGCGCCGGCCGGTGCGGTTTTGTGCTGGCCGATATCGCCGGCCATGATCTGGCAAGCCTGTATATGGGCGCTGTTTTTGTCGGCATTCTCACCTCATGCTGGGATGCCTGCCAGCATCCTTCCGACCTTTTACGCGTTATTAATGCCGAATTCATCAAGCTCGGCTATTCAAAATCGCATGTGTGTGTTTCCGCCATGCTCTGGGATGCCCTCCGCCGCACCATGCACATAGCAACTGCCGGCAATCCCGGCGCTCTGCTCTATGAACGTGCAGCTGATGGAGCTTTTATCTGCCGTGAGCTTGCCGGCGGCGGCATGTGCCTGGGACTCCTGAAAGACGTTGACCTCATGAGTGTTAAAACTTTCGTCTGCCCTGCGGAAAGTTATTTAATCATGTTTTCCGACGGTATTGAAAAAGAGGCTGTCCAGGACGTTTTGGCTGCCGAACAGGCCCTGCTGCGCGACGGCACGGCCAAGGGCTTATGCAGCCGTATTTTGAAGCGGGCTGTCAGCCTTCAGCAGGATGATATGGCGCTGCTTTCCTATTATATTCCGCCGCCGAGCAAGCCGGCGGTTCCCTGCTACTCTTTTTACTCAACCTATGAAGAGGTTGACCGGGCCTGTGCCTGGGCTGCTGAATTGCTGACGCCCGACACGGTGCCCTCCGGCAAGGATGCCGACATTCTGCTGCTTGCTCTGCGCGAAGCCATGCTGAATGCTGTTGAACACGGCAACCGCCGTAATCCAAAAGCTTTTGTCGATGTTATGATGTACCGTGCGCCTCAGCGGCTTACCATTGAAGTATCGGACGAAGGCCCGGGATTTGATCTTTCGCAGATCCGTGAAGAAGGGCCGGAATGCCAGCTTGGAAAGCGCGGCATACCGGCAATGCGTGCTGCGGCCGACAGCCTGACTGTCGAAGGCGGCACGCTGATTATGGTGTTCAACGGGCGATAACCCCCGGTTTTTTAAATGTTAAGTACAGCTTCCCATTGAAAAGGGATCAAAAGCCGGACACGAACCTAACGCGAGTTGAATGTGTAGGCCGGCACAAAGCGAAGCG
>JAFGCP010000319.1 GCA_016932595.1 Deltaproteobacteria bacterium | reverse complement strand
ATGCAAAATCGCGGCTCTCCAGGCGCAGCTCAGCACGGGTGCGCCAGCCGTCCTGTTTGCCTTTCTGATAATTGGCCCAGCTGTGATAACTGCCGCTTTCCACCTTGACTCCTTGAACGGTTTTGGCCTGCGCCACGGCAGCTCCAAGGCGCTTATTGACAATGGCTGCCAGCTCCGCCGGATTGCTGCCGACAGACTCTGCAAACAGCGTTGCCTGCATGAGATCATTACCCACGTCACGGCGGGCCTGAACGCTGAAATCAATAAGGATGTAGTTTAATTCAGCAGCAGGTGCAGCCTGCACAGCGCCGGGCAATGCCATGCAGGCAAGTGCTGCGGCAAGCAGAAAGCTGAAATTTTTTTTTGCCATGTTCATTGCCTCCCCGGGGACATTCGTATGCTAGAATTACATAAAAGGATGGATAGTTTTCATATAGGTAAATCAATCGTTTATGTCAATGCTAAATCCGGTTCAACCGTAAAAAGGAAAATCTGCTCGGTTTGACCGCTGCGGCGCAGAACCCCAAACTACGAAAACACGCCTGTTTATGAAAAACAACAGCTGGCAGGGCGAACCATGAAATTCTCTGCCTGAAGCTGCCTATGCCACCATATTTTTTGCAAGGGCTTGTGGATTTTGTAATCTTAAAATGAACTCAGCAGGAGCATTGGATCAAATAAGAGACTGCAAAATACCTCATTTTAAGCGGTCGTGCATAGAACGGTTCCTGATTGACAGGAAAACCCTCTTATTTTATACTGCCCATTCATATAAAAACACGCTGTATTTTTGAATCAAGAGACACTAACCCACAAGGAGCGAAACTATGAAAATTTTAAAAATCGACCATCTGGGAATTGCCGTAAAGAGCATAGATGAAGGTAAAAACTTCTGGACCGATGTGATGGGCCTGCAGCTTACCGGCACGGAAACCGTGCAGGAGCAGAAGGTCACCACGGCTTTTTTCCCCGTCGGCGAAAGCGAAGTCGAGCTGCTCGAGTCCACGGCGCCCGACGGGCCCATCGGGAAATATATTGAAAAACGGGGCGAGGGCATTCAGCATATAGCCTTTCGCGTCGAAAACATCGAAGAAGCGCTTGCAGAGCTCAAGGCCAAGGGCATTCCCCTTATCGATGAAAAGCCGCGCCGCGGCGCAGGAGGCGCCATGATAGCATTTCTGCATCCCAAGGCAACGAGCGGCATTCTTGTGGAGCTTTCCCAGAGGGATGAACATTAGCCGATAGCCGTCAATCGCCCTGTGGCTCCGGCAATTGACCAATAGACAATTGACCTTTATCTTTAAAGGAGTAAATCATGGCTGAACATCCCGACATGCAAAAATGGAAAGACCTTGCAGCAAAAGAGCTCAAAGGCAAGCCCCTGGAGACCCTGAACTGGGCAACGCCGGAAGGCATTATGGTTAAGCCGCTCTACACCGCTGAAGATCTCGAAGGCCTTGAATGCGTCAATACCCTGCCGGGCCTTGAGCCCTTTGTGCGCGGCGTTCGCGGCACCATGTATACGCAGCGGCCCTGGACCATACGCCAGTATGCCGGCTTTTCAACAGCCAGGGAATCAAATGCGTTCTACCGAAAAAATCTTGCAGCCGGTCAGAAAGGCCTCTCCGTGGCTTTCGACCTTGCAACCCACCGCGGCTATGATTCCGACCACCCCCGCGTGGCAGGCGATGTGGGCAAGGCCGGCGTTGCCGTCGACTCGGTCGAGGACATGAAAATACTGTTCGACCAGATCCCCCTTGACCAGATGTCGGTGTCCATGACCATGAACGGCGCGGTGCTGCCGATTCTTGCGGGCTATATCGTCGCGGCCGAGGAGCAGGGCGTTTCGCAGGACAAGCTTGAGGGCACCATACAAAATGATATTCTCAAGGAGTACCTGACCCGCAACACCTATATCTATCCGCCTGAGCCCTCCATGCGCATCGTCTCGGATATCATCGGCTACTGCTCGAAAAACATGCCCAAGTACAATACCGTGAGCATCAGCGGCTATCACATGATGGAGGCCGGGGCAAACTCGGTGCAGCAGGTTGCCTTCACTCTGGCCGACGGACTTGAGTTCGTGAAAGCGGCCCTCAACGCAGGCCTTGATATCGATACCTTCGCCGGCCGCCTGTCTTTTTTCTTCGGCATCGGCATGAACTTTTTCATGGACATTGCCATGCTTCGGGCCGCGCGCTTTATGTGGAATGAAATCATCGGCCGGTTCAACCCGAAAAAGGCCTCATCGCGCATGCTGCGGACGCACTGCCAGACCTCGGGCTGGAGCCTCACGCAGCAGGACCCCTACAACAATATCATCCGCACGACCCTGGAAGCCCTTGCAGCCGCCCTTGGCGGCACCCAGTCGCTGCACACAAACTCGTTTGACGAGGCCGTGAGCCTCCCGACCGACCTTTCAGCGCGCATTGCCCGCAATACCCAGATCGTGCTGCAGGAAGAGTCGCACATCTGCCACGTCGTTGATCCGCTGGGCGGCTCCTACTATGTCGAGTCCCTCACCCAGTCCATCATCGACCAGGCCCGCGCGATCATCCGAGAAATCGAAGACATGGGCGGCATGGCCAGGGCCATCATGGCGGGCATGCCCAAGATGCGCATCGAAGAGGCTGCCGCGCGCAAGCAGGCCCGCATCGACCAGGGCAAAGACATCATCGTCGGCGTGAACAAGTACAAGGCAAAAGATGAAACGCCCATGGAGGTACGCGAGATATCAAGCGCCGTGCGCGACGAGCAGGTTGCCCGGCTCAAGGAAATCAGGGGCAAGCGCGATGAGAAGGCCGTGCAGGCAGCGCTTGAAAACCTCACCAACTGCGCTGCCCAGGGCGGCAACCTTCTTGAGGCAACCATCCCTGCCATGCGCGCCAGAGCAACCGGGGGAGAGGTGTCCGATGCCCTTGAAAAAGTTTTCGGCCGCTATGTGGCAACTACGCAGTGCATATCAGGCGCCTTTGCCGCGGAATACGGCGACAGCGAAATCGTGGCTTCCATTCGCAAGCGCTGCGACGAGTTCAAGGAGTCCACGGGCCGCAGGCCCCGCATCCTGGTTGCCAAGATGGGCCAGGACGGCCATGACCGCGGCTTCAAGGTCATCGCCACGGCCTATGCCGATCTGGGCTTTGATGTTGACGTAAGCCCCATGTTCCAGACGCCGCAGGAAGTGGCAAAAATGGCCGTTGAAAACGATGTGCATGTCGTCGGCATATCAAGCCTGGCAGCCGGCCACAAAGACCTTGTTCCCAATCTTATCGATGAGCTGAAAAAGCAGGATGCCGCAGACATCAAAGTCGTGGTGGGAGGCATCATACCGCCGGCTGATTACGAATTCCTGCAGCAGGCCGGCGTTTCGGCGATATTCGGCCCCGGCACCGTGGTGACAGCCTCGGCAGACCAGGTGCTGAATTTGCTCGGGCAGAATACCTGATACAAACAAGTCCGTTTTTGCTGGTATCTATAGGGAACAGGCATGCCTGTTCCCTATATTTTTTTCTGCTGTCATATCAGGCCTTTTATGGCATATGATTACAGGAGCTCGGTTGGGCAAAGCGGAGCGTTCCCAACAAATTGTGTTCCGAATCCTTTATTGTAAAAACAACACATGACGAACAAACATCCTTTTGAAATACTCTTTGCCGACGGTTCCGTTAAAACCGTTCTGATGGACAGCATATCCTATGTTGTTCCTGACAACCGCGGCGATATTATCATATCCGGCTCCCATGGCGGCACATCTTCTGCCGGGTATGCCATTGATGCACGAGTCGCTGCTGCATTCTTCAATGATGCCGGCGGCGGTAAAAACAATGCGGGCATCAGGGGGATGGATGAGTTGGAAAAAAACGGCATTATAGCAGTTGCTGTAAGCCATGCATCCGCTGAAATTGCCAATGCCGCAGACACCTATGCATGCGGCATCGTGTCCCATGTCAACGGGCTTGCCGTAAAAGCAGGGATCAGTCCGGGCATGCGCGCTGCCGAGGCCGTCGCTATACTGCGGTCTTATGTGAAACCGCAGGAAAGCTGAGCCCGCTATGGATGCCCTGACACTTATAGGCACCGCTCTTGCCCTTGCCATGGATGCATTCGCCGTTTCCGTTGCGGTCGCAATCTCTCTGAACAGCCATACCTGGCGGCATACGCTGCGCCTGAGCTGGCATTTCGGCCTGTTTCAGGCACTGATGCCCATAGCGGGATGGCTGCTTGGCGAAGCCATTGTCAGCCATATCGGCAGCCTCGGCAACTGGATAGCCTGCGGCATTCTCTGCATTCTGGGCGGTAAAATGAT
>JAFGCP010000040.1 GCA_016932595.1 Deltaproteobacteria bacterium | reverse complement strand
TTTTCAGCCTGAGGGTAATCCTTCAGGCCGTAGCTAATATCCGCAAGGGCCACGGCAGGCTCCGGATCATCAGGGCTCTGCTGCGCAAGCTGCAGGTACAGGCTTCGGGCTTCGGTCAGGTTTCCGGCTGCCTGCAGGCTGCGGGCAAAACCGGGAAGCGCCCGCCTGTCGTCCGGGTGGGCCGCACTGATTCTGCGATACAGAGCTGCGGCATCAGCGGAGCGCTGCACGGCCAGCAGGCTGTCGGCGCAATTCATGGCGCGGGCAGGATCGCCGGCAGGGTCAAGCCCCGCCTTTTCATACCAGCTGATTGCCGCGGGGTAGTCCTTCAGCCAGAAGCTCAGATCTGCAAGCTTGCTCATCAGCGCCGCATCGCCGGGCCGCTGCGCGAGCAGCTTGGCATAGCTGTCGCGCGCTTCAGCAAAGCGGCTGTTTGCTTCAAGAATCGATGCCCGCAGCTGCACAAGCGTCCCGTCATCGGGAGTGTGGGCATCAAGGCCGGAGAGCACCTGCAGCGCCCGGTCGGGGTATTTCCCGAAGCCCAGGGCCCTGGCATATTCAAGAGCAATATCAGTGCGCCCCGGATTTTGTTCGTACAGTTTTTCCAGCACCGGCACGGCTTCTGCGTAGCGGCCCGCATTATTGAGGCTTTGGGCCATGCCGAAGGCGCCGGCATCCTGCGGAGAGAGTTCGGCCATGGCCTGCCCTGCGGCTAACAGCGCCAGAAAAGCTATAAGAGTAATTTTTTTACTGAGCTGCATATTTTCTATACATTTCCACTGCCTCGTCATTGCGGCCGGCAAAGCGCAGGGCCTCGGCAAGCTTGAAATATATTCGTTTATCAACATCCCGGCGGTCCAGCAACTCCCGGTAGGCGTCGATTGCCTGGCCGTAGTTGCCCGACCAGGCGCTCACATCGGCAAACAGTTCAGCGGATGCGGCATTATCAGGAATTTCGTTTCGCAGCAGGGTAAGTTCGGCCAGCGCCCCGGCATATTTTTTTTGCCATGCCAGCGCTTCCGCAAGTTTTCTGCGTATTTCAGGGGAAGGCTCGCGTGTAATAATTTTTTGGTATAATGCTTCCGCCCGGGCGAAATCACGCACCGCGGCACTGAGATCCGCCAGCCACAACACACTGGCGGTATCTTCCGGAGCCTGCTGCACTAATTTTTCAAGAACACTGCGGGCATCCTCCTGTCTGCCGAGCTTATCAAAGGTCCACAGCAGATAGCGGGCAGCTTCACGGTTGCCGGGCTCAAGGGCATGGGCGCGGGTAAGCAGCGGCAGCGCTTCGCCGTAACGGCCCGCATCAAAATGCCGCCTGCCGAGCATATAAGCCTTATAGGCATCCTGCGTCAAATGAAATACGGCGCTGGTACCCCCGAGTATGGCAAGGGCAGATGCAATAACGGCAAAGAGTGTTATTCTCTTCATGTCACTCGTACTAAACGCACATTAAAAAATATACTTTTGCAGTAGCATGTTTTTCAATAAATTTATAGCCTGATATTGATTGCTTGCCAAACTTGCCAACCGGCTGTGTTAAAGATACAATAAAAGAACAATCCGCTAAACCGGCCAAAATTATAAGGAATATCGTTATGATCGGAAAAAAATTGTTTTTGCTGAAATTATATTTCAAGGCCTGTGCGGCTGTGCTGATTTTTATGTCGTCTGCACAGGCAGCCGATCCAATCCTCACCGTGGACCTCTCACAGGGGCGTAAACCCATAAGCCCCTATATTTATGGCGTCAACATAGCGCACTGGTGCCCAACCAATTATCTTGATCTATGCGCACCGCGGCTGCGCGACGCCCGCGTGTCGGTCGTGCGCATGGGCGCCATAAATATGGAGCGCTACAACTGGCGCACCAACCGCATGTTTAATAGGTAAAAAATCCAACGTCCTTACTGCAAGCAGAGCAGAGAAGCACGGTGGAAATAGAGAAGTTCTCAGTTGGGCATTTTTAGGCGGCATGCAATGTGTTTGCCCTCCGTGAGGCCGCTTCTCAAAAGGCCTGTTCCGGTTTTTGGATTTTTCCAGACGCGAGCCCCTTCTGCCTTCCGTTGCAAGCTCGACAAGGTTATCGTACTTTTCATACTCCCGGGGCAGTTCAAAAAGGGGCTCTTCCTGTTCCCCTTTAACAATAGTGCTGAATATGATGGAGCCGGCGCCGGTCTGGCCGCGCTGAAGTTCAAACTGCAGAAGTGTTTTTACAGGAAAGCCTGCAAGGTCTTTGGCAAGCCAGGTGGTTATATCGTTTTTCATTCCCTTGCCTGATACCGTAACGATATGCATTTTTTCGCATTGCCTGCCGTCAATTTCCTCGGTGCCCTGCCTCTCCTTTTTTTGGACGGTGCTTTTTTTCTTCCCGCTTTTTTCAAGCCTGTCGCCAAGCATCTCCCTGATTTTTTCAGGAGCAAGCTCCATGTAGCCTTTTTTTCGCGGGAACACTATAAAAGCTTTATCTTTGAGCGGGTACTCCAGCAGGTAACAGTTTACAAGCGACAGGGTCTTGGCATTTTCCTGTACCTGCAGCCCCCCCATGATATCAATGCGTATGCCGGTAAGGCCTTTTTTATACACAACCGAATCAACCCGCACGGTTTTCCCGAACATGTTGGTCGAGCTTGTCATATTTGCTTTGAGTGAAACATTCAGCTGTTCCCAGTTGAGATAGTCGGCAGCCCGGCCGAAATCTATTCCCGATTGCGGGAGCATATCTTCTATGCCGAGCGCGTCCAGCGTTTCGTTAAGTTTTTCAATTCCGGCAGTGGCGCTTGCATGGAGGCCAAAAAAGAAGACTAGAAATAGTACTGTAATTTTTTTCAGCACTGGAACCACTTAAGAAAAGAAAGAAAATGGAACTCTTTTTCGCACCACTTACGGTATTATTTGTTTATAGCATCTCGGATGGAACATAATGAATGCCTAAAAACGGGTACATCTTTCTTAAGAATTTACCATATAATGCCCAAGACCACTTCAAAGTATTCATGAACGATGCGGTAGCCCTGCTTTACTCATCCCCTTTGGCCTGATAGCTTTTTCAGCCTTTTTTTCTATCGGTTGCTGTATTGCCTTGAAGCGCTCTGTTGCTAATGCCCAGGCTGAATCATAATCTACCCCGAAAATCAGGGGTGCCTTTTATTGAGGCAGTCTTGAACCTGCCCGCAGGGGGGCAACTGCCTGTGGTCGGAAGGCATATAAGGAAGGGGAATCTGTAGGAAGTTTTGAAAAGCGCTTCCATGCCGGACGCTCCGCCGCAGCGGATCAGTCTGGCCTGTACACTATGCGTTTTTGCATTGTATTTGTGGGGCAGGTGCGCCTCTCAATAAACCTTCCGTGCTTAAATCTTCATCAATGTCGGGCCAATGGATGCCGTAACCGCCGCCGCTTTTTTCCCAATGGTTTCGTTGTGCCGGGGTGGCATGCAGCAGTCTCGGATACCATACCAGGGGTACGGTTATGGTTCTGCCATCCATTAAATCAACACTCAAGGAGCTTTCAGTAAAATGGACATCAACAACCCGTTCTTCAGCTGTTTTTGCCAAAATACCCATACCAGGCCTCCAGTAATTTTTCTTTGTTTTGAATGACAATTTCTTCAAGTTTCAGTAACTCTGCAGGTCTAAACCCTACATTTCTTGCCAGATGAACAGGCTGGAGCCAGAACTTTGCCGACACATCTTCTCTATCAATATGTACATGAGGCGGCTCGTTGGGCTCATGACTGTGAAAATAAATGCGATAAGGTCCTGTTCTTAATACCGTTGGCATGGCAATAATATAAATCTACCTAAAAAATAAAACAATAAAATACTCTGTCTGGCTGATTTGATAACCACTGGCAGGCCTTAATACAGCTGCCGTTGGGACCGTCAGTACGCTGGCCCGTCAGGCCAGGGCTGCCCGCACCGCATCGGCGATATGGCCGCAGTATTTTTCGGTCTCCTCCCTGGTCGGTCCTTCGACCATGACCCGGCACATGTTCTGCGTGCCGGAATAGCGCACCAGCACGCGGCCCTGCTCGCCCAGTTCAGACTCGACCTGCCGGATGGCTGCAACTATTTCCGGCACGGCGGCGATATCGGGCTTGGCCCTGACATCGATATTGATCAGCTTTTGCGGCAGCACGTCCATCAGCCGCGCAAGCTCTGAGAGCGGTTTGCCCGACCTGAGCATGGCAGAGATCAGCTGCAGCGCGGTAATGATGCCGTCGCCGGTCGAGTGATGCTCTGTAAATATCATATGCCCCGAATCCTCGCCGCCGATGACCGCGCCGAGGCGCTGCATGTCCTCAAGCACGTTGCGGTCGCCGACCTGTGCCGCATGGTGCCGCAAGCCGTATTTTTTACAGGCAAGAATAAACCCGAGATTGCTCATGACGGTGCTGACCACGAGGTCGTTTGCGAGTTTGCCTTCATCCTGCAGCATACGGGCGCAGATAAGCAGAATCTGATCGCCGGTAATGGTGTTGCCCTTTTCATCAACAGCAATAAGCCTGTCGCCGTCGCCGTCAAATGCCAGGCCGATAGCCGCGCCGGTTTCAACAACATGCTTTTTGACACCGTCGGTGTGCTGGGAGCCGCACTGGTCGTTTATGTTGAGGCCGTTGGGCATATTATGAATGACGGTAAGATCGGCCCCGAGCTCGGTAAAGGCTTCAGGCGCGACCTTATAGGTTGCCCCGTTTGCAACGTCCATGACGATTTTCATTCCCTCCATGGACAGGCTGCGGGAGAAGGTGCTTTTCAGAAATACGATATAGCGGCCGTGCACGTCCGTCAGGCGGAAGGCATGGCCCATGTCCCGGGGCGGGGCCACCATTTCGGGAAGCCTGCCCCCGAGAATGAGCTGCTCGATTTCAGCTTCCTGCGCATCGGAAAGCTTGACCCCGGAGCCTGAAAATATTTTTATGCCATTGTCCTGATAGGGATTATGGGATGCTGATATGACAATGCCGGCATCAGCCCGCATGCTTTCCGTAATAAAGGCAATGCCCGGCGTCGGAAGTACGCCGACCAGATAGGTGACACCACCCATGGAGGTTATGCCCGATTCAAGAGCGCTTTCCAGCATATAGCCTGAAATGCGCGTGTCCTTGCCGATGATCACCCGCGTGGTGTGGCCCTTTTTTTTCAGCACATGCGTGACGGCCTGCCCTACGGCAAAGGCCATAAAAGCGTCCATCGGATGGCGATTGGCCTCGCCCCTGATGCCATCGGTTCCGAATAATGTTCCCATAGTTCCCCCGTTCAGTTTGTAGTATGGAATGCTTTAGAATATTTTTTTTACTATAACCAGCTGGTTTGTTCTGTCATCTCGACCCCTTCGGCTTCGCTCAGGGCAGGCTCCGGGAGAGATCTTTGGCCAGTTCTAAGATTTCTCGCTGCACTCGAAATGACAGAAGGGCTAAACTGTTTAATGCCTGAACAAAAACCCTGAACCATACATGTGTCGGGTTCGCCCTTATGGCAGTGCGTTATTGTAGGGGCTTAAAATTTTAAGCCCCTCCGTTCACATGTTCGCAGGTTGGGTCGAGGTACGAAACCCAACGGTTTTTTTCGGGCTTAACCCAACCTGCAAAAAAACGATTTTTCGTTCAGACACTATTTAAAACAATATTTTAGCGCTGAAAAATTTGCTATTATTATTTTATGTTCTTGTAGCCGAAAATTTCAGTTCTGAAAAAATGTATGAGGGCTTTTTTCCGCCGGTACTCCTGCACCTGATGCGGTATAAGCGTCGCCTCATGCCAGTGCAGCATGGACATTTCGTTTTCCATGATCGGCGCGCAGGTATTGTCAAGATACCAGGCATACATAAGGCCAAACAGCAGGCCCGGCGGTATGAACCCGTCAGTATTGTTGAGAGTAATGCGGTATATGCCGGCATGCCCGGGGTCCGGGACCATTCTGGCAAGCCGCAGGTAGGTGTGCAGCTGTGCCGGGCTCAGCAGGCAGCCGCGCTCCCGGGGGGGCCGGAGCCGTATTTCATAGCTTCGCCAGCCCCAGGGTCCGCCGGCCTCCAGGGCGATCCACCTGCGGGACTCAATATAGCGCCCCAGCAGAGATTCGCCCAGTGCTATCAGCAGATTGCCCCTGAGCTCCACAGGATCAGTTGACAAATGACTGTGGATTTTAAGCAGCCTGTCCTGCGGGTCATAATACCCGAGCACATTGTCCCATTCCGTGCTTCTGTTCCACGCGGCGGCGGGAATGACCCGGGCGCCTTTGAAGCAGGCAAGGTGAGCGGGGCTGATATCCCGGTTGTCCCACAGCACATCACGCAGTATGTTC
>JAFGCP010000318.1 GCA_016932595.1 Deltaproteobacteria bacterium | reverse complement strand
ATGAAAATGCCGTCGAGATACAGGTTGCCGGTACAAGAATACATACCATTCCCGAAACCGTGTTTCACTTTGAGCTTGTTGCCCGGGGTGGAACTGCGAATCAGGAAAAGATTCTGGAAAACGGGAAACCGACTGATAAAATACTCATCAATACCGGTGCCGACAGCATGGATTACTGGAGGATCGATACGATATCGGCGGAAGAGTATTACAAAAAAAATATCGTTCATGCTCTTGAGCAGCGCGGCATTACAATTTTCGGTAATGATTGTTCGCGGGAAGACGGCGAAGAACTGCTTTTTGAGCTGGAAGGAATACCTGTTTCCGGATATGTGCACAGGATGTTTACGGACAGTGACAATGTGCGTGCGGAGCTGCTTTTTTTGAATCTGGGCTACAGCCTGTACGGGAAAGCAAATTATAAAAACGGTGGGGCCGCCTGTAAAGCACTGTTGCAGACAAACGGCTTGCTGCCGGGAAACTGCACAATTGCAGACGGCACCGGGCTCAGCCCGGACAATAGACTCAGCGCACAATATCTCACACGGCTTCTCCTGTTTATGAATACGGACAAAAACCGCGAAATATTTAGAACCTCACTGGCTGTTTCAGGCCGTACGGGTACGATAAAAGACAAGTTTTCCGCTCAGGAATTAACGGGCAGGATTCACGGGAAATCAGGAACCATGGATGGCGCTTTGACATTGTCCGGCTTTGCCGAGACAGAAAAAGGCGAGGTTGTGTTTTCTTTTCTTGCCAATAATGTCGATGACAGAAAAAAGATCTGGAAATTATACGAAGACATACTGCTCTGCCTTATGAAGTATGGCTGCGAGGCGCTTCCGGGGGGCAATCAAGAATAAAACAATGCACAACCACATACCAGTTACCTGAGGACTGAACATTATTAATCGTCTCATAATTGTTTTTACATTCCGTCATTCAGGCGAAAGCCGGAATCCAGGTTTTACTGCACTGGTTCCCGGCTTTCGCCGGGAAGACGGCCATGGACTGGCTGGCAGATCAATAACTATTCCATGCCGCTGGATATTCGCTGACACCCGTAGCAGATCAACAGGGCAGCGGTGTTCTGTGTTATTCAGTGGAAGGCTCAGAAGAAATTTTTGCATTATATAAATCTCAGAACCGATTTTTTAATAAAGCGGGCAGGGGGCTACCCCAAAGAGCAGGTGAACGAGTATGGCAAAGCTGCTACAGATCACCTTTGCGTTTCATGGGCCGTTCGGCAGGCAGATGGCTGAAACATTTTCAGGCTTGGCGCAATCAATCAGCCAGGAGCCCGGTCTTGTCTGGAAGATATGGACTGAGAATGAAAATGCCCTGGAGGCCGGGGGAATATATCTGTTTGAGGATGAAAAAAGCGCACGGGCATATCTTGAAAAGCATGCGGCGCGGTTGAAGGAATCAGGCATAACCGAAATCAGCGCAAAACTATTTGATGTCAACAGCGGCCTGTCTCGCATTACCCGCGGGCCTTGTTGAGAGGGCATAAAAACTTCATCAGTTGTTCCCGGAAAACGGCTGGGCGCTGTTCGTGATGGAGTGGGGCATAGCTTGCAGCGCCATGAACTCTGGACTCTAACAGGGAGGAGCATCATGGATACCCGGACACTCACAGCATTTTTCATGTGGTGCACGATCATAAACGGAGCGATACTGCTGCTCTGGGCACTGCTGTTCATGATCGCCCCTGACTGGCTGTACCGCATGCAAACACGATGGTTCCCCATTGCGAGGGAGACGTACAACTGTATCTTTTACTGCTTTTTGGGGGTCTTTAAAATTTTCTACCTTTTTTTCAACCTTGTTCCCTATACTGCGCTGCTGATGATAGGATAAGTGGTAGCCGGCATGGTGCGCAGTGCTCACCCGTTGACGATATGAATTTCGGGAAAGAACAGGTGCCCGCTGTTCTCGTCAACCCTTGAATGCTGGCATGAAACACGCCCGGCCTTTTTTTCTGGCAGATAATGCTGAAAAGGGGGCGGGTGCTCATTTTCAGCCTGTTGTATTGATAAGGTGTATCCGGTTTTATATACCTGCCAGGCCAGGCACGTCGACATCCTGACCGTAATCGATCCCGCCAAAGGCGAAACCGCTGGTCTGCAGAAATTCCTGCCGGAAGAACTCAAAGTCCGTCAACTCCGTGAGGTTGTGTTGTGTGACCAGGGGCATCATGGCGCTGACTTTATCCTGGACAGCGCCGGCCATCTCACGGCTGTCGGGCCGGAGGCGGCGCTGCGGATCTACCTCGCGGGCCGTGCCGAAGAGCATGGTGCTGAGCAGCCGGTGGGTATGCTCGATGGTTGATTCATGGCTGCCCAACTGCTTCATGACCTTAAAGAGCACCGAACCGTACACAGGGTAGGTGGGGATGAAAATGCTTGCCTTGGACACGATTGCCTTCATGCTCGATGAAACGGCTTCGCCGCCCCGGCCTGAGAGCAGATCATGAAGCGTGTCGGCGGTCTTCTCCAGGTGCCGCTTGGCGTGGCCCAGAGCGCCGAGTGTGTAAATATCATGCATCAGGGGCGGCCCGATATAGGTGTAGGCTGTGGTTTTGCACCGGGGAGACAAAACGCCGGCCGCGTTCAGCGCCTCGATCCAGAGCTGCCAGTCCTCGCCTCCCATGACCTTGACGGTCGCCTCCAGCTCTTCGGTCGTGGCAGGCTCGAGCACCTGGGTCTGCAGCTGGCCGTTTTCCATATTGATGGTGGGGCCTTCGATGCGGCGCATGCCCTTGAGCGTCGAGTACCAGGTCTGACCTGTTTTGGGGTCGATGCGGCGGCTGGAAGCGATGCTGTAGATGACGGCATCAAGGGGTCCACCCGCATCGGAACGCACCAGATCGATGATGCGCTGCCGGGCGCTGTCGGAGAACACGTCGACCGGGACGAGCGTAAACGTGCGCCCTTGCTCTGCGGCGCGCTGCTGCAGCCTGCGGCAGTTCCAGTAGTCTGCGCTCCCGGTCGAGGTCTCGCCGGAGACGGGGCCCCGTGCCAGCGCGATGCCGATAACATCGGCGCCGGCGCCGAAAATAAGGGATATGGCCGTGGCCAGCCCATAGCCCGATGAAGCGCCAAGCACCAGAGCGCGTTTGGGGCCGGCATAGCCGGGCAGGCCCAGTACCGCGTCAATCTGCACGTCGACATTTTTGAAGCAGCCCAGAGGATGGGCTGTTGAGATGACAAAACCGCCATGGCTGAATTCCGGTGCAATGATCATAGTCAACTCCTGATGTAAAGTTTTATTCAACACGGGTAGTATTATAATCGCTTCGGAGGAAAAGATAAACAGTAGATAAAAAATTTTCAGCCCGCTACAGTGCGCGTAAAAATGAACGCTTTCCTAATTGTGTCGGAGGCGACAGTATGCTATGCATGAATTGATGAATCCGGGGGAAAATATTCGGGTTTTTGTGCAGCCTGCGCTCTTCAGCTGCCGTATGATCGGGCTGATCGTGGCTGACAGGTAGTATGGCGAGTGCAGCCCATCCTGTACGCCGCCCCTTTTCCTGGAGGGATAATGCCGCATACACAGTTTTTTTTTGAGAGCATATTCGCTACGACGCGCGATGCCATCTATGTGACGGATCAGGACTACCGTTGCGTTATGGTCAACCAGGCCTTCTGCGATCTTACCGGATATACACAGAAAGAGCTTATCGGCAGGAAAGTGGCATCGCTGCTGGTGGACGATATGGACGAGAGCATGTACCAGCAGATCAGCGAATCCATAAACAGCTGCAATGACCTGAGCCTTTTTGAATCCCGCTGGAGGCACAAAAACGGCTCCATTTTCCCGGTTGAGATCCGCCATGCGGTGCTGACAAATGCCGCAGGTGATTATTCCGGCATCGTGCTGTTCGTGCGCGATATAACCGAGCGCAAGGCCATTTTTGAGCATCTGAAGAGCTCCCATGAACAGCTTCAGGAAAAAGTCCGCGAGCGAACGGTAAACCTTGAGGAAATAAATACGGCCCTGCGGGTTGTATTGCAGGACCGCGAAGAGGAGCAAAAAACCAACGAGGACAGCATGCAGGTCAATGTCAATAAGCTGGTGCTGCCCTATTTGAACCGGCTCAAAACAACGCGTCTGGACGAACGCCAGCGTTCGCTGGTCGCAATGATTGAGTCTACTCTAAAGGATATTGTTGCGCCTTTTACCGGAAGGCCGGCTTCGCTGAACCTGTCGCTGACGCCTTCGGAGCTGCAAATCGCCAACATGATCAAGCAGGGCATGTCAGCAAAGGAAATCGCCGTTATTACCAGCCTCTCGCCCGGCACCATCACCTGCATCCGCTCGAACATCCGAAAAAAGCTCGGCCTGGTAAACAGTAAGGTAAATCTGCGCACCTACCTGCTGTCATCAGGCTGAGCCCTGTCTGCAGGGGCCTGCACCGCTTGAGCCTGACTCCGGGCGAAAGCACCAGGGAGCAGCCTTGAATACAGCAGCACACTGTTTGTGTTTTTTTCTTCCGCCCTTTCAGGGCTGCTGGCTACCTTGATTCAACAGCTGTAAGCTCAGCCATCAAGCTTCCGACCGGAAACTCGCAGGTAATTCTGACCGGCAGCCGTCGAGCGTCGGCGCTTATCCATATCTTTACCATTGCTGCGGATATGTTTTTAAATACAGCTGAAAATTCCGCAAGCTGGGGCTGAAGCAGGTAGGTGTCATACGTACCGCTTGGCGCCCGCACCTTTTGTTCTCCGAGTACTTTTGCCCTGGCCACGGCGCAATGAAGGCCATCGGAAACCGGCTTTGCAACTTCCCTTTTTCCTTTGAGGTCGAGAAGGCGCAGGGCATACAGAACTGATAATGGATCAAAAGCTCCGGGCAACAGCGGCGTTGGCCTGTATTTTTTTTTGCCAAGGGAATAGTGGGCCTCGCGCTTTTTCCAGTCAAAGGTAACGGTACTGTCCAGCTCCCCGGCGCTGCCGTGGCGCTCTTTATACAAAAGCGCATGCTTCAACGCGCTGTCTGTATATGAATCAACGCGGTCTGCAAGCATAAAAAGCGAATCAAGAAGAGGAGAAGTCTTTGAAGTCATAACAAAATGATAGGCGGGTATTGTCATTATTTTTTCCATAGGCTTAACGTAAAAGACCACCTCGCCGAGCGAAAATTCTTCAAGGTACACACTGTAATGGAGTTTTTCTCCGGGTTTGAAAGGCAGCGTGTCTGCCGCAGGGCACAAACCTGTTGCCAGAAGTACTATGGTTGTTATAAAAACAATGCAGGGCTTTTGACGCATTGGCTGCTTTCCTTTGCTGGGAAATGCTGCAGTTTGGCTTTGTCTCTTGCTACCGGTTTATGCAGGGTTATCGGTGAAGATGTGCAGGGCTGGACAACTTTTATGCGGCCCTCTGTTTTTCATTGTACCTGTCCGTCTGGAGCATGTGCTATCATAATAAAAGGCCGGTAACAGTGCAATAGCTTAAAGGGGTATTCCTGAAATATACAGGAATAGAGGGTGAGCAACAAATCTTTGTGAGATATGCTGTCTCCCCTGCAGCACACAACAAAGCTGGCCGGTATGGCACAGCAGGAACGAATAGTGAGCAGCTTTATCAGGTGACAGATCAGGCTGCGCATCCGGCGACAACGGTGGGCGCCGCCCTGCGAATTGAGTTTGCAAAAGCGGCTGAGGAAACTGCATCTATGTTTGATCATCTGGTGCGCGACGGTGTTATTCTTTTTTTGATCGGCGTGACACTACTCAACAAAATATGCCCGTTCATTAAGCAAAGCAGGGTATCCGACACGCTGCCGACACTCCTCTGCGCAGGCTGGATAGCAACCATTGCCGGCTTTATTTCAATGATTGCCGGGGTGTATGTAAATTCCTGGTGATCAGGAAATACCGATACGATGTACGCCAGCCTGTCACGGAAACAGCACAGGGCCTGGATTGTAAGCCCGGTGACGAATTTTGTAAGCCCTGCCAGACTTTATCCCATGCAGTACGGAAGGGCCGCAACATGCCAAAAGATGAAGTGTTTTTTCGCTCTGAAGGCAAAAAAACATTTACTTTTTGGTTTATTCGGGCTATTAAAAATGCGCGTTCAGGCGATTCAGCCTTATCGCATAAGAGAAACCCTTATGGAGTAATCCATGGACCTAGACCCATTAGGTTGTAGTACCTGTTAAAGAAGGCCGTTTTACCTACCTGCTGCGAGCATGGGAACCAGAGGCTGCCTTCTGTACAGATTAAAGGAGGCATGTACTATGAAAAATCCACTGCTGGTTCCGGAACTGCGGGAAATGCTCGCAACCCACAATATTGATGAGCTGCAGGACTTCTGCGATAACACCCCCCCTGCCATTGCTGCCGAATTTCTCGGGTCCCTCACTTCGGATGAAGAGTGGGAGATTCTTGAGAACCTTACGCCTGAAATGCGCGCACTCATCTTTGCCAATTTCGATGACGATGTAAAGCTCAAGCTCATAGCAAAGATCAGCCCCGCAGAAATCAGGGACCTTGTTTCCCGCATGGACAGCGAAAACCGCGAGGAATTTTTTCGCGGCTTAAACCAGGACAAGCAGCGTGAGCTGCGTGATATTTTTAAGCAGACCGGCGAGGATGAAGAATCTGCCCTGCCGGAAGCATTCGCGCAGATACTTTTGGAGTTCGACACAATAATAGCTGAGCTGCAGACCGGGGAAGAGGAGCTGACTGATGAGGAAATCGCCTCTGAAATCAGTGATGAAATCGAGATTTACAAAACCGAGAACAACCGGTTCGAACGGGTGAGCCGAACCGAAAAAGGCTGCCTGATTAATATCGTCAATCCTTCAAAGGAAAATCTACCTCTTATAGCCCAACACTTCAATATCCCTATTGATTTTTTAACGGCTTCGCTTGACATCGATGAAACGGCACGTATCGAAATTGAAGATAACTGCACGCTTATCATTGCAAAGGTGCCCTATTATGACGAGAAGAACACGGATGTGCTGTATTTCACGCTTCCGATAGGCATTATACTGGTCAATGGCTATATTATTACGGTATGTGAAAAATCCGATACGGTTATTCGAGACTTTATAGAGAACAGGGTTCGCCATGTCTCAACGGCCAATATTGACCGGATCGTGCTTCAAATCATCCTTCGCGCCACCATGCAGTATCTCACGCATTTGAAGCAGCTCAATAATGCCGCCAATATCATTCAGAAAAAACTTGAGCAGGAATCGCGAAACAAACAGCTCATTAAGCTGTTTAATATTGAGAAGAGCCTTGTGTATTTCACGACCTCGCTTAAAACCAATGCGCTCATGATGGAGCGCATGCTGCGGCTGCATGTGCTGAGCATGGACGACGAAAACGAAAACCTCTATGAGGACATCGTTACCGAAAGCCGGCAGGCTATCGAAATGGCCAATATTTACAGTGATATTCTAAGCGGCATGATGGATGCTTTTGCCTCCATTATTTCCAACAACCTGAATATCGTCATGAAGGTTTTGACATCGATCACCATCATCATGACCATACCGATTTCCGTAACAAGTTACTTCAGTATGAATGTGATATTGCCGATACAAGATAATCCTTACGCATTTCTCATGATTATCAGTTTTTCGCTGTTGCTCTCGCTTTTTGCAATAGTGTTTTTTGTTAAAAAGAAGTGGCTTGTTCCATAAGTAATTTTTTTATATAATACTATCATTAAGTCATATGAAAGGAGCAAACATGCAACACCTGACAGCTACGCGAGCAACTGGACTATTTATTTCAGCCCTGGTTTTTCTCTTTACCCTGACGACGGTCGGCCAGGCTTCGGCCAAAGATGCAAGCCTGAAAAGCCTGATGACTCAAAACAGCATTACCATGAAGATTGTCAAGCTTGACCGCGAGGATGGCTTTCGGTACGGCCTGTCTATGAAGAACCAAAACAGAACCGTGCTTATTGCGCGGGGCTATGACCGTATGATGCTTGTTCAGGCAGACGGCGTCGAGGCTGTTTTGCAGCCCGACGCAACAGGTACATTGCAGGTCATTCAGGCCGACGATGTCGATATCAGCCTTGTGCTGTGCTATGCCAAGGCTGTAATCGGCTTTTTGGAATCTTTGACTATCTGCCCGCAGGATGATGGTGTCTGCTTTATTCTTGCATTTGTAACGCTGTTCCAAGATGTGGCAGACTGCAATAACGTCGTAACACAATAGCAGGCAGTTTTTTTTGTACTGCTCAGTCCGGCCTCCCCTGGTATGGGGGAGGCTTTTTTATGCCTGAATAATGGTTGTAGCACGTAGATGATTGTATCACCCATGATCAGGATTGTTTGCGACTGAGTTAGGATAACGCTACCGGCAAGCCGGCCATTGTCAAGCCCGTCAACGGGACCTGGAACTCCACCGTGGTAAGCCGTACTGTCAAAGAAATGCCGGCAGGGTGGTTTTTTTTAAAAAAAATGACATTACTATGAAACAAACTCTTTAGTGGAACTGTTTAAAAAGTAACCGGGATGCAATCCTGCATTGATTCTTATATATACGCAGCAATAATTAATAATAGGTAACCCCCCAGCCCTGCTGGGGGACTCCAGGAGTTTGACAGTTACGGGAGTATGTAGAGGCTATTTGGGAAAATGATGTCAAACCCGAAAGATGAAACGGTAGGGTGGGTGAAACCCACCATTGACGGGCATAAATACATTTGGTGGGTTTCGCTTTGCTACACCCACCCTACAGCTGCAAAACGTAACTGAGCTTGTTTTTGTTTTTCACCGTTTGCGAATAGGCCCCTTTGAGGGGCCAGCAAAAGGCAAGCCTCCGGCTCTGCCGGAGGTAGCTGACTAATATGTATGCGCAGGGGATGATGGGAGCTGTCAAGGAATAAAACCCCCTGCGCAGAATTAATTTTTTAACAAGCATGTGCTTACCGCGGTGATTCGCAAAGCAATGCTTTCATGCTAGAGCAACACTGAGACAGGTAACCTATAGAGAAACGATTATGAAGGGAGACAGTATGAATACATGTGCATCAAAACGGGGAGCGGGATGTGTTATCGCAGCCATGGTTTTTCTTTTTGCTTTCAGCACGTCGTCTCAGGCTGCGGTAAAAAAAATCAGCCTGAACACTATGCTTAAAAGCAGCGGCATAACATTGAAGATTGAACGTCTCGACCGCATGGATGGCTTTTTGTTCGGCCTGACTTTCAAGGGCAGTAATATTCCGACGATCACCCTGGCTCCGGGCTTTGGCCGCATGCTGCTTGTGCAGATCGATGGCGCAGATATTATTTTACAGGGTGACGGCACCGGCAAAATTCAGATCATTCAGGCCGAAGGCGATATCGGCGAAGCGATATGCGTTTTAGATGCCGTCATTGATTTTTTAAGGGGCATGCAAACCTGTCTGGCTGATCCGGTGTGCCTGTTTAAACAAATTTTTATTCTGGTCACGGATATAACAGCCTGCAGCGCAGGCACGGAAACACCGGCGGAATAATGCTAGAACGGGTTGAAAAAATTTTTGACCCTGTCGATGATTTCTGAAACCGGGCCGCATTGATGCAGGGTGCAGATTTCAGACGGCGCCCGGTCTGCCAGAAATACTTCCTCCGCTTTCAGCGGGCAGCAGCCTCCACGGGCCAGCTGCCCGCTTTCTTTGCAGACTGTTTTTACAATCACGCCTTCGGGCATGCTGAACCAGGCGCCGGACAGGCACTGCGGCACCGAGCGCATGAGATCGGCCCAGATGGGGAGGGCCGCTGATGCTCCGGTATTGCGGATGGAATCGCCGCCGTCAAAGCCCACCCAGACAAGGGCCAGCAGATCGGGCGTATAGCCCACAAACCACGCGTCGCGGGAATCATTGGTTGTGCCGGTTTTGCCTGCTGCGGGCTGCGTGAACCCCCGGCCTGCAAGGCCCCGTGCAGTTCCTTCGGTTACCACGCTGCGCAGCAGGGAATTCATGATATAGGCCTTGTCCTGCGGTATGACCCTTTTGGCGCTCATATGCCGCAGCGCAAGAACAGCGCCGTTTTCATCGATCACTTTTTTCAGCGTGAAGGGCACCGGCAGCACGCCGCCGGAGGCAAAAGCGCAGTAGGCCCGGGCAAGCTCAAGGGGTATGACTTCTGATGCGCCAAGCACCATTGATGGCGTGGGTGCAAGGGGTGTGGAAAAGTCAAACTGCCGGGCTGTGCGTATAATGCGGGAAAGGCCCGCTCGCATGGCAAGGTCGATGGTTGTCAGATTTACCGACCGGGCAAGGGACTCGCGCATGGTGAGCTGCGCCTCCGGTATGTCCTCGTAGTTTTTCGGCGTCCACTGCCTGCCCCCGCTTTTCATGGTGCGGGGCTCATTTGACAGAATAGTGGCTGGAGTGCAGACGTCGAGCCCGCTCAAATACACAAAGGGCTTAAACGCGCTGCCCGGCTGGCGGCGGGCCTGGGTAATGCGGTTAAACTGGCTTGCGCCGTAGTCTCTTCCTCCTGCCAGGGCCTTTATGGCGCCGCTTTTGGGATCCATGACAACCACGGCCCCCTGAAGCTTCTTGCCGGCATCTTCGCGGCGCAGCCGCGGCTGCGCTTTTTCAAGCCGCTCAAGACCCCTGGCAAGGGCCTGCTCGGCAGCTGTCTGCACCTGCATGTCGATAGTGGTATAGATGGACAGGCCCATGCCGGAGAGCACCTCAGGCGGATACATGTCGCGCAGCTGCTGCGCAAGATGATCCATGAAATACGGGGCCTTTTTGTTCGCAGGGCTGTAGGCTGCCGTGCGCACGTCTGCCTGCTGCGCAGCCTTAAGCTCGGCGTCGGTTATCATGCCGTTTTCAGCCATGGCTGCAAGCACTGCATCGCGCCGCTGAGTGCAGTTTTTTTTGCCGGCAAAAGGGCTGTACTGGCCGGGCGATTTGATGAGGCCGGCCAGCACGGCGCATTCGCTGAGGGTCAGGTCGCCTACCTGCCTGCCGAAATAAAAAAAAGCAGCCTCCCCGAAGCCGTTTATGGATGCCGAGCCTTTTTGTCCCAGATAAATTTCATTCATATACATTTCAAGTATCTGGTTTTTTTCGTATTTGGTTTCGATAATCAGGGCAATGAGCATCTCGTTGAGCTTGCGGCCCATGGTGCGCTGGCTGGTCAGGAAATAATTTTTTGCCAGCTGCTGCGTGATGGTAGAGCCGCCCTGGACTATGCCGCCATGGAGCAGGTTGACAAACAGCGCCCGCATGATGCCGAAGGGGTCCAGGCCGTAGTGGCTGAAAAAGCTGTTGTCCTCGGCTGCAAGCACGGCATTGATAAGATGCCGGGGCGCCTGGTTAAGGGTGATGAGCCTTCTGCGCTCATGCTCATCGCCATAAAAAAGCATGACCTCCTCAGGCTCAAGCTCGATCATTGGAAGGTTTTTTCCGCGGGGAACGGTACGGATCGCCTTTATTTCACCGCTTCCCACCGAGATGCGCACCGGGAAACCGGGCCGGTCAAGGCCGGGCATTTTAAGATCATGCAGGAAAATATCGATTTCCTGCGCCGAGAGCTTCATTTCACCCTTCTGGCGCGGCTTTGACGGTGTTTCGCGATACCCGAGGGCCTTGAGCTTGCTCCTGAAGGCGTCGATATTGATTCCCTGGCCGGTCATGAGGACCTGGGTGTCGGAAAATACGCGTGAGGGGATGTCCCAGCGCCTGCCCGAGAACCGGTCCTCGATTTTCATGGACAGGTACAGGCAGTACGGGCTCAGCAGAAAGGCGGCGGCAAAGCTGCCGGTGACAACAATGCGGGCCAGTGCGATGAGCAGACTCCGGCGCGGCCACTTCCGGGACTTCTTTTTTCGAGCGGTTTTTTTTCTTGTCGGCATGTTCGGCACGTGTCAGATCAGTCTTTTCATGATGATACCGCGGCCTGCTTTTTTACTCAAGCTGAATCATGTTCAGCAGTACCGGCGTTGTCGATACAAGAAAAAAGAGCGGGTACACAGGTGATGGTTTTACTTTTTCAGTACAGGCATGCCTCCCGCGTTTATGCCTTCACCGCCGGAATCTCGCCCCAGCGCGTGGTGAAGCCCGGCGACCTATAGGACTGCAGCATTTTCCAGCGCTTGTCTATCCCTGATGATGCAAACTGCACCGTGTTGCGGCCATAACGCTGATTGAGCGCATCAAGCGTCTGCATGATTTTTTTTTGATCTGAAAAATGAGCCCGGCGCTCTGCAAAAAGAGCAGGCTGGGCGCTGTTTGCCGGCGTCAGGCCGGTGAGCAGGATGCCGGTTTTTTTATACCGGTAGCCCTTGCGGTATATCGCTTTGAGGCAGGCCTGCGCACAGCCGATAAGCTCAGGCGTATAGGAGGTTGGCGCCGGAAGCGTGCATGACAGGTAATTGGCGTAGTGCGGCTCATTCTTGAACCGGTTTGTCGTGAGATAGACCTGCACGGTTGAGGCGGCGCAGTTCTGCGCCCGGAGCTTTTCGGCGGCGCGGCTGACATACTCCGACACTGACTCAAGCAGTTCTTCCAATTCCTCAACCGGCTTGCCAAAGGAGCGTGAAGACCCGATTGCTTTTTTAGGTTTTGGGGCCTGTTCAAGCTCTATACAGGGTGAGCCCCGCAGCTCATGCACGGTGCGCAGGCCCGCTATCGTCATGGTTTTTTGTATGAAAGCATCATCGGCTTTTTTGAGCTGACACGCATTTGTTATGCCATGCCGGTTCAGCATGGCCGCGTATCTGCAGCCCACTCCCCAGATATCCTCTACCGGAACCGTCTCAAGCAGGCCGTCGATGTCCCGTACCGCTCCAAGGTCCAGAACGCCCTGCAGGGCTGCATCCTTTTTGGCGATTTTGTTCGCGACCTTGGCAAGCGTCTTGGTGGGAGCGATGCCGATGGAGACAGGTATGCCGGTATGCTGCCTGACCGTTGAGCGCAGGAGCCGGCCATACTGCGTCAGGCCGGAAAAGCCGTCAAGGCAGAGAAATGCTTCGTCGATGGAATACAGCTCAAGCTCAGGGGTAAACTGCTGGAGCGTTGCCATAACCCTGCCCGACATATCCCCGTAGAGGCTGTAGTTTGACGAGCAGAAGCGCACGCCTGTTTTCCTGAACAGGTCTCTGTTCTGGAAGAACGGGGCGCCCATTGTAATGCCCAGAGCCTTGGCTTCATTGGAGCGGGCTATTACGCAGCCGTCATTGTTTGAGAGAACGACAACCGGCTTTTTTTCAAGGGAGGCGTTAAAGACCCGCTCGCAGGAGACATAGAAGTTGTTGCAGTCAACCAGGGCAAACATGAGACAGATCCTTCTACACAGGGTGAATGACGCTTGAGACCACGCCCCAGATTTGAAAGTCTGAGCCTTCTGTTACTTCAATCGGCGGGAAGCTTTCGTTTTCCGGCATGAGGTAGAGCCTGCCGCGAAGCTTTCGCAGGCGCTTCACGGTCATCTCCCCGTTAAGGACGGCAATCACAATTTTCTTACCTGCAGGCTCAAGGGCGCGGTCGACAATGAGGGTATCGCCGTCATGGATACCGGCGTTTATCATGGAGTGGCCTGCTACCCTTACAAAGAAGGTGGCTGCGGGGTGCTTGATAAGATGCTCGTTTAAGTCAAGCCTCTTGTCTATATAATCTTCAGCAGGGGAGGGGAAGCCTGCTGGTATTGCGGCAGCGTACAGAACGAGCCTGAGCTTTTTCGTGCTGCCGTTTTTAGAGATTGCTTGCACTTCTACGGGCATGGGGTATCCTTATGCTGGTTTCCTCATAAAGTATAACATATGTTATACTATGTAAAGAAAAAAAACATATTCATTCAGCAGGGCCGGTGAATAGGCGGATGTTGATATGTTGTGGGCCGAGTAGCTTTTTGCCACTATATACAGGCGGGTTTGCCAATCAACAGAGCCTGTGAAAACCCTGTTGAAAACTCCCCTGAAATCAGCAGTTGAAGCCCAAAGACAGGCCGGTTTAACGAATTGCTCAAAATTTGAGCGGCATGAAAAAAGGGCCAAAAGCGCTATTGTCTTTCAAAAACCATCGCCATGGGGATGGTTCCTCAAGAAGGCAACTCGAATTTAGTTAAAAAATATACCGCCAGACAAATCAGCGCTTGCGGGAAGCAAACCCCGGGGCGTATTATGCGAAATATAATTAAAAAAAGGCCGGATAAGCTGATGCGTATCCGGCCTTTTTCAGGTAGTGTGTAGAAGTGCGTTAAGCCGCAATTATATTTTAAAATTTTACCGGCGGCGGGGTGGCGGCTGATTCCGGGGCATCAAAATAGGTTGCTTCCTTGAACTTGAAACTGCTTGCGATCATATTTGCCGGAAATGAGCGCATGGTGGTGTTGAACGCTTTCACCGCCTCATTGTAGCGCTTGCGGGCAACGGCAATGCGGTTTTCAGTGCCGGCAAGCTCGTCCTGCAGGCGCAGGAAGTTCTGGTTCGACTTGAGATCCGGGTATTTTTCCACGACCACCATGAGCCTGCTGAGGGCTGACGTGAGCTGGTTGTTGGCCTCGATTTTCTCCGGTATGGTGCCTGCTCCCGCTACCTTTGACCTCGCTTCGGTCACCTTCACCAGCACATCTTTTTCCTGCGCGGCATAGCCCTTCACTGTCTCGACATAATTGGGTATCAAATCCATGCGGCGCTGCAGCTGCGTATCGATCTGCGCCCATGATTCCTTAACGCCCTCATCAAGAGCAACAAGGCTGTTGTAGGTGCTGCAGCCCGGCAGCAAATATCCCGAACAGAGCAGCAGAGAGATAAAAACCAGTGATCGACGTGTTTTTTTCATATGTATGCCTCCTAGCGATGAATGAATGAATCGATATGCATGGCGAGTCTGTGTACTTCCTCAAGATAGGTCTCCATAAGGCTCAGCGACTCGCCGGGCTTGAGCTTTCTGGTTTTATTGCGCACGGCTGCAAGCGTTTCAAACAGAGAGGTATTCAGCCCGGAAGCGCGTGAGGCATGGGCAAGCAGCTCGCTCATTTTTGTGCTGGGTTGCTGATCGTTGAGGAAAAGCACGGCCTGAAAGATCGAAAAAAATGCCGGCAGCGATATGCTGATGAGCTGGGTGATTTTTTTCGCATTGCCGCCGGTTTCCACAAAGCGCTCCCGCAGGTGCAGAAGCTTTGCCTTGATCTCCCGCTCGGCCTGCAAGCGGACAAGCCGCTTATCGAATTCAAGATTTTTCAGCACATCCTTGCCCCAGACGAGCCGGTAGGATGCTTTCATATTGAGAAACTCTATGGGAAAAACATCAATGGATGAAAAAATATAATCCTGCGTGAGAAACAGCGGCGTGGCGACCCGCGCCTTGCTCCATCTGTCAACCAGCGGCATGGCAGCGGCCAGCCGCTGCATCCCTTCCGGGCTCAGCATGATCATGAAGTTGATGTCCGAGACTTTCGGCACATATTCGCTGCGGGCTGCGCTGCCGTAGAGAATGATGCTTTCAAGGTCTGCGCCGAACGCAGCCCGGTAATCCTCCGTGAAGGGTTCGAAAATGTCTTCAGGCCTGTGCGGTATTTTTGTCATTTTTAATCCCTTAATGATTTATGCCCCTTTTCCCCCTTT
>JAFGCP010000317.1 GCA_016932595.1 Deltaproteobacteria bacterium | reverse complement strand
CCGCTTCGCTCAAGGCACAGAGAACACGGAGGATTACTTTTTTCAACGGGCGGGAGACGGCGCCCGCTGAAAAGGGCCTCCACGGCCCCAACGTACATTAATCAATCCACATACTGGTGGCTACGTTCTTTTATCCAATCGCCGTCTCCCGATTGGATAAAAATACAAACACTCTGTGGCCTGCGTGCCTCAAGCAAAGCGGGTGGTGAATATGATTTTCTCCAGTTGTGGCCGCGTTTCTGCTTTCGTTGCAAAATAAAAAATGGGCTGAATTTATGCACAACAAATCCGGAAGAGCCTTTTTAAATAATGTAGCCTTTACAAAATCAAAAATAAAACTCAGCCCGTTCGCCCTGAGCCTGTCGAAGGGCATTTTCCCGTTCATGGTTCGACAAGCTCACCATGAACGGGTGTGCAGAGTGGCTGCAAAATAATGAAAATGCTTTAGTCTGCATTTCTGCAATCGGTGTGCAGCTCCCGGTCAAGGCGGATTTTCGGGGTGTTGATGAGAGCGCGCAGAATATCGAGCAGGGAAAAACGCTCTTTGAACCCGATAACAGCAACATAATCTCCGCCCATGCCAGAGGGGTCCCATACATACAGGTACCATGTTCCGGTTTGTGAAACGGTCTGGTCGAATGTCGGGGCAGTGTAATACGATTTGCCGCCGAAGGGCTCATAAAACTGCTGCCGCTGCTCTCCCGGCACAATGTTTTTCACTACTACGGCTCCATAGCCCTGCGGCAGGGCAAAAGGCAGGAGCTCATCGGGCGCTGCAAGACCCGGCCCGGCAATAGCCAGCCAGGGCAGGAACTGCCCGTAGGCAGGGCATACGGGCACGAGCGCATTGCAGTACAGGCGCGCCGGCCGCGGTATTTCCAGGCGGTACACGTCGGTATCATTGCCGCTTTCAAGCCAGCCGTAGACGGCGATGGAGTTCTCAACAGACCCCCTGACGCGGAACGGCTGCTCAAAGCTGTAGTCCCTTTTTTCGATATAGGGCACATGCGCCGCAGCAGTTCCGTGCAGCAGCACCGACAGCAGCGCATATGCAGACAAAAAACTCAGGGCCGCTTTCATGGCTAGCTCCTCCAGCTCCGGTTATTTTTTTTGAAGGCTTTTCACATAGGCCAGCACCTCCTGCCCATGCGTGCCGACATTAACATCGGGGTATATCTTTTTAATGATGCCTGCCGTATCGATCACGAAGGTGACGCGCTTTGCCTTGCCGATGAAATTTTTTACATCGTAGAGTTTCGTGACTTTTTTCTCGGTGTCGGCAAGCAGGGTAAAGGGCAGCTTGTGCTTTTCCTGAAATTTTTTGTGCGATGCCGCGTCGTCGACGCTGATGCCCAGCACCTCGGCGCCGGCATTTTTAAAATCATTGTACAGGTCTCTAAAAGCGCAAGCCTCTTTTGTGCAGCCGGGCGTATTATCCATGGGGTAGAAATACAGAACCACAATACCCTTTGCCCATTCCTTCGAAAGGGTTACATCCCTGCCATCCTGCTGCTTCAGGGTGAAGTCGGGGGCTTTGTCGCCCTCCTTGAGCGGGGCGGCATGAGCCGGGCCTGCGAAAACCGTAGCGGTAGCCATGTAGATCATGAATGTTGCAAAAAATAAGAACGCTTTTCCATGTTTCATATCGGGCCTCCTTACGCTGTTTGGGTTGAACGAATATACCTGTAGAGTATCGCTGTTTTTTATTGGTTTTCAATGATATATTTTCATTAATCTCCGTACAGCCGTGTTGGGCTGAAGAACGAAACCCGATAATAAATTGAAAAGTGTTTTGGTAGGGGCGGTTCGCGAACCGCCCCGGCGCTTCCTTTCGTCTTTTTTTTCATCGTTGTTGGCTTGGCCCTTGTATTCCTTAAACATATTGACTTCTTATGGGTGGTTAAGATAAAAACCGTTTTATATTTCATTCGAAGATTTAAAAATTTAATGAGCCAGCTTTACGTTTCCTTTTTCAAGCTTGTTTAACCCCGCTCTGTGACTTATTTTAAATCAGCGCATATACAGTTGACCGCTCAAGGGTCTTAATACTAATCGCTGACGCCTTCGGGCCACGTATCTTGAAAAATCTCGCATTATTGACAATATTTATGTTGTCATTTTTTGTGTTTTTGTCAATATATATATTGACAGGAGGTGCGCCATGAAAACGAAAGGCAAACTGATTAGAGAGCAACTGGAAACAACCTTGCAAAGGTTTCAACCTCTGAAGGCTGCGCCGATTCCGGTTAAGGGATGGGTCAGGGCTATAAGGGATGCACTTGGCATGAGCGGCAGACAAATGGCCGGGCGTGCAGGTGTCAGCAAGCAGCGCGCATCTTTTATTGAAAAGCAGGAGCTTGACGGCAGCGCCACGCTTAAAACCATGCGTAAGGCTGCCGAGGCCCTTGATTGTGTTTTTGTCTACGGGTTTGTTCCCCGAACAAGCCTTGAAGAAACCGTTCGGAGACAGGCTGCGCTTGTTGCCTCAAAACGGCTTGCCCTGGCCTCACATACAATGAGCCTTGAGGATCAAGCACTAAGGGTACGAGAGAATCAGGAGATTCTGCGAGGCATGATACAGGAGCTTGCCGAAACGACCCCAAAAAATTTGTGGGATGCATGATGCCAGACTTCGATTTTCCTGAGGGTGCAACGCCCATAGATCCCGATGAAGCAGAAGGCCTGCTTCCAACGCATATAACCACGCGCGGAGAGCTGGATCGCTGGGAGCAGGATAATATTATTGGGGCACTGGCCTGGCTGGACCAGACAAGGCCGACAGATATTCTCAATGAACGATTTGCCAAAGAGCTGCACAAGAGAATGTTCGCAGGCGTCTGGAAATGGGCCGGTCAATTTCGACGGACAGACAAAAATCTGGGAGTGGCATGGCCCCAGATACCGGTGAGCTTGAAAAATCTGTTTGATGATACACGGCATTGGGTCGATTGCCGGCAAGAACCGTCCGATGAAATCGCGGTGCGTTTCCACCACCGGATCGTGTCGGTTCATCCCTTTTCAAACGGCAATGGCCGCCATGCGCGGCTGATGACCGATCTGCTGCTTGAAAACATACTCAAAAGCAAATGTTTCACCTGGGGGAGCAAAAAGGAGCTTTCAAAGGCAGGCCATATCCGAAGCAGCTATATTGCGGCTCTTCGCGAGGCGGATAAAGGCAGCTATGAGCCGCTTCTTGAATTTGTCCGATCATAAATCAACAGTACGTTTAAAGGGAGGTGCGTGGCAATGAATGAACTGAATGATAAAATACGCCTCGGCATCAGCTCATGCCTGCTCGGCAACATGGTTCGCTATGACGGCGGCCATAAGCTTGATGAGTTTCTTGTGCGCACACTGGGGGCCTATGTCGAATACGTGCCCGTGTGCCCCGAAGTGGAATGCGGCATGAGCATACCCCGCGAAGCGCTGCGGCTG
>JAFGCP010000039.1 GCA_016932595.1 Deltaproteobacteria bacterium | reverse complement strand
GGATATGCACAGCTTGTGTTGTCCTTTCGGTGTAGGGGAAAGTGGTGTTTTGTTGGAATAGCTGGTCGGCGCCCATATTTATGACTGTTTATTCATGAAGGGGCTGAAACAAAGAACACGTGCTTTGCGTATGAGAATTTACTTAGAGTTTTTATGTGCTCTATATTACAATACAGGCATCCTTTGCTGAGGCGGATACTTTTTATTTTGCAAGGAATATACCGGCATGTCTGAAGCGAACACTATTATTATCAGGGGCGCCAGAGTTCACAACCTTAAAAATATTGATGTTGATATACCCAAAAATAATCTGGTTGTGATTACAGGGGTAAGCGGTTCCGGCAAATCATCACTTGCCTTTGATACAATCTATGCCGAAGGACAGAGGCGCTATGTGGAATCTCTTTCCGCCTATGCCCGCCAGTTTCTTGAGCAGATGCAGAAACCCGATGTTGATTCCATAGAAGGACTCTCTCCGGCCATCGCCATTGAGCAGAGAACGGTCAGTAAAAATCCCCGCTCGACGGTAGCAACAGTTACTGAAATCTATGACTATCTTCGCGTGCTCTATGCCCGCCTCGGAACACCCTATTGCCATACCTGCGGCCGGGAGATTTCATCCCAAACGATTCAGGAGATGATTGACCGTATTATGGTTTTGCCGGATGGTGAAAAGCTTGTTCTGCTGGCGCCTGTTGTTCGGGGCAGGAAAGGAGAATATAAAAAAGAGCTTCATGATTTTCAAAAGGAGGGCTTTATCCGGGCCAGGATCGATGGTGTCCTTTTTGATCTAACTCCTGATATTGTCCTTGATAAGAACAAACAGCACAGTATCGATATTGTAGTCGACAGGATTCTGGTCAAAACGGGCATTGAAAAGCGGCTTGCCGACTCGTTGCAGACGGCGCTGCGCTTAAGCGGCGGCCTTGTTGTGTCCCTTTTGAACAGCGGCAGCGAAATGCTTTTTAATGAAAAGCTTGCCTGCCCGGATTGCGGTGTGAGTTATCCAGAGGTCAGCCCGCGGACGTTTTCCTTTAACAGCCCCTATGGCGCCTGCCCAACCTGTTTGGGGCTCGGCACAAAGGCTGAGTTTGATCCTCTGCTGATCGTTCCCGACAGCGGGCTTTCAATCAACCAGGGGGCCATTGCGCCCTGGGGCGCTGCGGATTCATTTTGGGTAAAACATCTGGCCTCCTCCCTTGCCCGGCACTATGGGTTTTCTCTTGATACGCCATTTAAAAAATTGCCTGCAGGCATCCGAACCGTACTGTTGCATGGCTCTGGCGAAGAGAAAGTCTTACTGGTTTTTGAGGGGAAAAAGAGCCTCTATAAAACGGAGAAGCCCTTTCAGGGCGTGCTGCAGTATCTCAAAAAACGCTACCATGAAACAGATTCAGACAAGGTCAGAGAGGAGCTTTTGCACTATATGAATCAGGCGGTGTGTCCTGATTGCAAGGGCATGCGTCTTCGAAAAGAAAGCCTTTCGATCAAACTGAACGGCATGTCGATTTACGATTTTAACTGCATGAATGTTGCCGCATGCCTCCATTTTATGAAATCTCTTCAGTTCGACGGCAGCCGGGCTGAGATTGCCAGGCCGCTCGTAAAAGAAATCAGTGAGCGTCTTTATTTTTTGTCGTATTTAGGACTTGAGTACCTGACCCTTGATCGCTGCGCAGGCACACTGTCGGGCGGTGAGGCGCACCGTATACGGCTTGCCACGCAGCTTGGCTCACGGCTGACCGGTGTGCTGTATGTGCTCGATGAACCCAGTGTCGGCCTTCATGCACGTGATACCAACCGGCTGCTCACGACTCTCCGGCAGCTGCGTGATATCGGCAATACGGTTATCGTCGTCGAGCATGATGAAGAAACGATTCGTACGGCGGACTATGTTATTGATCTTGGTCCGCGGGCCGGTACTGAAGGGGGTCAGGTGGTTGCTACGGGCGCACCCGGAGCGCTGGAGCAGAATCCACAATCAGTGACCGGCCAGTATCTTTCAGGCAGGGCAAAAATCCCGCTGCCTGTGCGCCGGCCCGCTGATAAAAATAATGCTCTGACGATACTCCGCGCGCGGGAAAATAATTTAAAAGACATTACGGTGTCAATACCGCTGAACCTTTTTGTCTGCGTAACCGGTGTATCTGGCTCCGGGAAGAGCACGCTGGTTGTTGACACCGTTTATGCGCAGCTGGCTCATAAGCTGTATAAAACAGCTGCAAAGGCCGGCAGTGCTACGGAAATCAGGGGCATTGAGAAAATTGATAAAGTGATCAATGTTGATCAGTCACCTATCGGCCGCACGCCACGTTCTAATCCGGCTACTTTTACCGGGCTTTTTGATCCGATTCGTGAGGTTTTTGCACGGTTGCCGGAGTCGCGCATGCGCGGCTATAAAACGGGGCGGTTTAGCTTCAATGTCAAAGGAGGAAGGTGCGAAGCATGCCAGGGCGATGGCCTTGTTCGGATCGAGATGCATTTTTTACCCGATATTTATGTTACCTGCGATGTCTGCCGGGGCAGACGGTATAACAGGGAAACTCTTGAAGTTGTGTATAAGGGGAAGAATATCGCAGACGTTCTTGATATGACCGTGAGCGAAGCGCTGCCTTTTTTTGAAAATATACCACAAATACGGGTCAGGCTTCAGGTTCTGCTCGATGTCGGCCTCAACTATATTACCCTTGGCCAGCAGGCAACGACATTGTCCGGCGGCGAAGCCCAGCGCATCAAGTTGTCGCGCGAACTGAGCCGCAGAGAAAAAGGGCATACCCTGTATATTCTTGATGAACCCACAACAGGCCTCCATTTTGCCGATGTGGCAAAGCTGCTGGATGTTCTTGCCAGTCTTGTTGACCGCGGCAACACGGTGCTCGTTATAGAGCATAATATGGATGTAATCAGGGCGTCTGATTATATTATTGACCTCGGCCCCGAGGGTGGCGACGGGGGAGGGCAGGTGGTGGCTACGGGAGCGCCTGAGGAGATTGTGAAAATAAAAGATTCGTATACGGGCCAGTTTTTAAAGCATATGTTATAAACGAGGGCTCCTGGAATCAGTTCGGCTTGTGTAGTGAGGCATTGAAAACATCAATGTATTTCCGCGCGGTACTTGTCCAGTCGTATCGCTCAAGAACATAGGTGCGAGATTGATGAGCCAGTTTTTTGCACTGTTCCGGATTGTCCAGGAGTTCGATGATTTTTTCTGCAAGCGCCGGGGAATCTTTTTGCGGTACAAGCAGTCCTGTCTGTCCGTCGATGACACTGTCATGAATTGCCGGCAAATCTGATGCAATGACAGCGCAGCCGCACCCCATAGCCTCGACCATTACGAGACCGAAGCCCTCAGTGTCGCCGTTGTCAGCGACAATTGAGGGAAAAACAACAATCTGGCTTGTCTGGTAGATGGCTGGCAGTTGTGCGTTTTCAACAGCGCCGGCCATATGGATGGCATGCTGAAGCCCTAATGCTGCTATGCGTTGCGTGATGGTATGTTCAAGTGGCCCGTGGCCGACGATTGTTAAGCGCGCATCGGGATGTTTGTCCAGCACAGCCGTCATGGCATTAATCAGGTAGATGAGCCCTTTTTTTTCAGCAAAACGGCCGACGAAAAGGAGCGATTTTGAAATTTTGGCCTGTTTCCCGGGAATAAAGGTATTTTTTAAATCGACACCCATGGGAATGACATTGATGCCTCTGTGGTCCATGCCCAGGCCGGAAATTGCCTGCGTCATGGCATTGCTCACGACATTCACTGCAGCACATCGTTTGAGTACATAGCGTTTCAGGGCCTCCATACGGGCGCCCTTGAGCCCGAAAATATCGCCGCCATGAATTGTGCAGATAATAGGGGCTTTTGTACCGGTCACTGTTTTAGCCAGCACTGCTATTAATCCCTGCGGGATGAGCCAGTGAGCATTTATAATATCCGGTCTGTCAAACAGCAGGCAGCGTATTGCTGCAAGCAGCTGGCCTGCGAGGAAAAAAGGGACGAGACAGTAATATAAACGGCTTTCCCGGAACCTGTTCAATATGCCGCTGCCGTAAGCCAGGGTTTCATAGCGAGCAAAGAAATAGCGGTAGCGTTTGACTCTCATGCCGCCAACTGTTTCTGAAGTTTTTAAGGCTGGAGCATGCGGACACAGCACCAGTATAGCAAAGCTGTCTTTAAGACGAATAGCCAGGTCATAGACAAAGGGCGGATCCGTGTCCCCCTGCCAGCGAGGGAATGTGGAGGTTGTAATCAGTACTTTTTTACTTCTGCCGGCGCAGCTGTTCATGAGGATGCGTTCCCATTGACAAATAAAAAGCTCTATGTAATTGTTGCACAACCTAATTTTACACTGATCGTACGGGGATTAGACTGTATTTTCGATAGTTATTTATAAAAACACAAAATAGAATAATTTGCAAATACACAAAAAAACAAGGTAAATGTAACAATTATTTGAATACGCTGCATAGCGCAGCCGCGTTTTTTGAGAAGGGAGCCGTGAATATGCTTACGACCTATGTTTTGCTTGCTGTTTCAATTGTATTGAATGCAGCCGCCAATATTCTGATGAAGGCTGGCGCTGTCAGGCCAAAGGAAAACAATCAGGTTGTAGATGTGTTTATAAACATGGCAACCAACCCTGTTATCTGGGGCGGGATTATCTGTTTTGCACTCGGGCTTGCCGCCTATAATTATGCCCTTATTAAAATGAATCTGAGCATTGCCTATCCGATCAATACCAGTATTGGCTATATTATTGTGATACTTGTATCATGTGTTGCATTTAAGGAAAGTTTAAGCGGTGTGCAGCTTTCCGGCATCGGACTTATCATTGCAGGTGTCTGGATGGTAGCGCGCTAGAGACAAACAACAGGTACGTGTGGAACCATCAATGAATACAAACATAGTATTGCTTTTGTTTCGCTCAATGAGGCCAAAGCAGTGGACAAAAAACGCCATTATTTTTGCGCCTCTTGTATTTTCTCAAAATTTCCTGAAGGCCCCCCTCATTTTGGAGGTGTGTATTGCTTTTGCAGTGTTTTGTGCACTGTCCGGCGCAGTGTATATTATAAACGATTTGCTGGATATTGAACAGGACCGCAAGCATCCGCTTAAATGTAAACGGCCTCTTGCTTCCGGACAGCTTAAGCCCCGGTCAGCAGTGTTTTTCCTGACAGCATTGCTTACCGGTTTGTCGCTCTGCTCTCTGACGTTTCTCAACTTGCACTTTGCCGGTATTGCTGCCGGCTACCTTATGCTGCAGCTATGCTATTCATCATGGCTTAAACATATTGTCATTATAGATGTGTTTTGCATAGCAGCAGGTTTTTTGCTGCGCGTTGCAGCCGGCGCCGTTGTCATCGAGGTTACTTTTTCCACATGGCTATTCTTTTGTACGATTCTTTTAGCTCTTTTCCTGGCCCTCAGCAAGCGCCGTCATGAACTTGTGCTGCTTGAGGATAGTGCGGGAGAGCATCGCCGCATTCTTGACGAATACAGTACAGGCCTTCTGGATCAGATGATTTCAATCGTAACAACGGCAACGCTTATTGCCTATATTCTTTATACTGTTTCTGACGAGACGGTTGCAAAATTTGGAAGCGATAAGCTTAAGTATACAATCCCCTTTGTTCTGTATGGTATTTTCCGCTACCTCTATCTCGTGTATCAGAAAAACGAGGGGGGGAGTCCTGAAAAAGCATTGCTCAATGACCGGCCTATACTGCTTTCCGTTGTTCTGTACGGGCTGGCTGTATGCGCTGTTTTGCTCTACAGTCATTGATTGATGTACAGTGCTCCAAGAGGGGAAGGTGCTGATGTTCAGGAGCCTGCTGTTGTGTATGGCTGTTCAACTACGCAGTAGACCATGATGCGGTTCCAGCAGGAGCAGTCATTTTTGCCTGCTGGCGGCAATTCATTTGTTTTTTACAACAATTGCTGCAACTTTTAATTTTGCGTTCAATTCCCCCCGGACTTTTTCCGCTGCCTCCTTTGTGCTAAATCCCGCTATTTTAAGACGGTACCATATTCCCTTACTGCCGAGGTCGGCTTTTTCAACAAAGGGCATATACCCTTTAGACTTGATTTTTGCAGCCAGCTTGAGGGCTTTATCCCTGCTTTGAAATGAGCCGCACAGCAGTATGTGTGAACCGATTTCGGTATTGGCACTGCTGTTTGCTGAAGAGACCACCCTGCCATTTTGTATGATCGGGTTAGTGCCGGAGCTTTCATTCTTGCTCTCCCGGGGGGGCGTATGCACCCCGGCAATGGGGGCTTGTGATGTCCCCGTGACTGACAGTCCCTCCCCGGATGAAGGGATGTTTTGTTGTGGTTCATCCGCACCTGCCGTCGGAGCCTGTTTTGTTGGTGTGCTCTGAATATCCCTTGCCTCAGGCCTGTCAGAGGTGAACCGGTCAGCTTCCGGGGCCGGTGTCTGATTTGCCAAAATGTTCTGCCCAGGCTGCGATCCATCCTGTGCCGTATATGTTGCGCCTTCCTGGCTTTGCTGCTGGACAACAGGAGCGTTCTTTAAAGTTGGGGCAGGCGCTTTGGATGATGGCAGGGTGAGAATTTTTGCGGGTCCGTGCTGAGCTGTTTCATGCAATGCAGTATGATTGAGGTAATAGAGGCCTGTACCGATAACGGACAGCAATACGAGTGCTCCCAGCAATGCGGTAATGATAAGCGATTTTGATCCTAACGCCCGTGCGTATTGATCATCCGGCTCTATTTTTTTAAATGCTGTGTCGAGCAGTTCTCGCGACTGGCTCTGATGCCGGCCTGAATTGATGTCACTGGCTTGAAAAGTTGGTGTTTCCCCGGTTGATGCATCATGTATGTTTGCATCAAGCAGCTGCTCGAAGATGCTGTCATGCGTTATGTCCTGATCAGATACATAAGCCTCTGCCGTTTGTTTATGACCGAAGGACATGCTGTTTTGCAGATCATGCGGCGCGGTATCTGTTTGGGACGGGGCATCGCTATCTGTGGCGTCAGTATCGCCGAGTATATTTTCAAGAGAAAAAAATTGTTTTTCTCCTGCGGGATACGGGGATGCGGAATGTGCGCCGTGTGTGCCGGCCCGCGTGGTACCATCGGCCTGCAGCCTGTTTTCAAGGCCAACGGGGGTAGTGCTCAACGGCGCCGGTCTTTTTGTAAGAGGAGTTGAGCAATACGGGCAGGTTTGTGCGCCGTTGTGCTCAATAGGAATTCTGCATTTTGGACAATACATATCAATGGCTCCGGGGGGAGCTGACAGCGCTCGCTGCAATTAATAAATTCAGACATGAAGCAGGTGCTTTTCTGAAGCAGGTTCTTTTGACAATGGGGAGCGTTTTTGTGAAAAAAACCCTACGAAAGGACGGTGATCTGTGCGTGTTCATCATTCCGTGAGTATCCCTGTTATGGGCTCCCTCATCAGATCAAAAAGAACCCCCTGCTCTCCTGCAAGGGATACATGGAGGCGCCGCTCATCGATGATTGTGCCGATGACACGAGCAGTAATGCGCTGCTCGGAAAAAGCGTCTATGACTTTTGAGGTCAATTCTTTATTGACGGTCAAAATAAATCCATAGCTCAAAAAAGCTTTCAGCCAGTCGGTCAGTGGAAAGTCTACTGGGCGGGGAACAGCATCGATGTTTACCCTTGCTCCTGCTTTTGAGGTTTCAAGAAGCAACGCTATAGTTCCCAGCAATCCTCCATTACTTACATCTTTGCAGGTAGCGCACAGGCCTTCTTCTGCCAGTCGCGGTAAAATATTGAGCCGTGCCAGGGCCTGCTCGGACGTTTTTCCGGAATTGGTGTCCCAGCTGAGCACCGGCTTGCATTGAAAGCCGCGACCCTCAAGATCCACAGCAAAGACCAGATCCTGCCCTGGCAGGGCATTGTCGCTCCTCAGAAGTTGTTTTGCATTTCCAAGGATTGCGACAGAAAGCGACACCTCCCGCGTGTCCGGATGCAGATGTCCGCCGACCATAGGCACACGAAATTTTTCGCAGCCTTTCCGTATGCCCCGCACGATTTCATCGTAATAGGCTGCATCGGGTATGCCGATAACATTGACCATTGCCAGTGGTCTGCCGCCCATGGCATAAATATCATTAACGCTGGCCATGACCGATGCCTTGCCTGCGCCATAGGGATTTGCCTCGATCAGACCGGACCAGATTCCGTCTGCGGCAAGCAGCAGATATTCGCCCTTGTGATAAATCGCTGCAGCATCGTCGCCAAATCCGATAGCGGTATTGCCGAAATCGGTCATATCTGCAAGCGCGGAGGTTATTTTATAAATATCGCGTTTTCGTGTTATGCCCGGGTAAGTAATGATCTGCTGTATGAGGTCTTGAAGCATAATATGCTGTAATTCCTTTTAATTAAGTGAAACGCTGGGAGCGCTTTGCGGTCATTTTTTGTACGAACACTATAATCGCTCCACGTCTATCTGGCAACAGGTTTTATTGACTTTACAGCCCTTAATTGATAGATGACAGGCATATACTATGGATGATGAAAATTTTTTATTTTTAGCAAGCAAATAATTGTTCTAGAAACGAGACCCCGTATGGCTTTGATGGTTCCCTGTCCCATATGTAAAAAAAAAGTTGAGTATTGTGCTGATAATCCGTTCAGACCTTTCTGTTCTAAACGCTGCCGACTGATTGATCTCGGAACCTGGCTTGAAGAAGGCTACAGTATACCCGCCGGGGATGGGGCTCTACAGGAAGATGAGGATGCTTGCAATCAGCCCAGTAGTCATAGGCAGGATGGCTAGATGTATGAATTTTAAAAAAATAATTAAATTTTTATTTATTGGCATGTTTTTTATTTTTTTTGTGCCAGCAAAATCGACCTATGGTTTTGAAGTAAAAAAAATGGAATTATTAAAAGACCAGGACTATTATCCTGAAGTCATGCGGCTTATAAATGGCGCTCAAAAATTAATACGGGTCTGCATGTTTCAGGCTGTTGTGTACCCCTCTCATCCTGACAGCCCTGGCAATCGGCTTCTAAATGGCCTTATAGAGGCACATAAACGTGGCGTCAAGGTTGAAGTTGTTTTAGACAATGGAGGAAGTTTAGTGGAGGTTGCCAGCAGTAATGCTCAAACAGCTTCTTTGCTTAAGCAAGCCGGCATTGCGGTTTTTTTTGACAGTGAGAAAGTAACAACGCATACAAAATTTCTGGTTATTGATAATGCTATCGCCGTACTGGGAAGCACGAACTGGACTTATCACGCTCTGGCAAAAAATCATGAATTAAGCGCAGTAGTTCATTCAGCTGAGGCTGCACAAAGCATGAATACTTATTTTGAATTGATCCGCAAAGCCGGTAAAAGATTTTGAAAACTTTGTTGACATTGGAGAATCAATTAGCTATAAATTTTTACCTATTGAAATTACTTATGAATTTACTGATATCATCACGAGGGATCACCAATGGTCAAATCTGAGTTAATACAGCAGCTGTCAGAGCAGGCAAATATTCAGCCAAAGATTGCTGAGATTGCTGTGAATACTGTTTTTGATGCCATGATTGATGCGCTTATCAAGGGAGAAGGCATCGAAATACGAGGCTTTGGCAGCTTTAAGGTTCGCGAGTACAGGGGCCGTACCGGTAATCATCCGCGTACCGGGTCTGTGATTACCATAGAGCCTAAACGCCGGCCATTCTTCAAGGTCGGCAAGGAGTTGAAGGATCGCATCAATCATCAGGCGGTGACCCAGCCGCAAAAATCGCCGCAGGACCAGCAGGTTGAAACGCCGTGACCCGCTTGTTTTATTGAACTAAATGAAAACCCTGATTCCTGCCGGCATCAGGGTTTTTTCTTATGCCTATGAAACGCGTATACCAAACAGCCGGAATTCTTATTGTTGTGTGCTGGATTGCGCTCATGGCTATGCTGGCCGTGAAGCAGATAGCGGCATTTCGCCCTGTGCAGCTCGATAAGCAATTCATTGGCGCGACCGTAGAATCGCGGCAGGAATGGTCGGGCATCTATCTGAAGGGCAGTAAAATCGGGTACAGCAGTTCAGAGCTTAAACGCATAGAGGAAGGCTATCACATTACCGAAGAGGTTTTTATGGACCTTACGGTGATGGATATGCCCCAGAGGATACAGACCCATGTGAATGTTGTGGCTGACGGAGAAATGCGGCTTCAGATTTTCAGCTTTAAACTAACCTCTGGCGTTATCAGCATGTCTGTATCGGGAACGGTTCAAGGGCAGCGCATGAGGTTGAATATTTTAACCGGCGGGAAAAAAGAGTTTCGTTATATTCCTCTCAAGGAGCCGCCCGTGCTGGCGAACAGCATACGATATTTTTTGCTCAAAAAGGGTATTAAGCCCGGCATGAACTATAGCCTGCCGTTTTTCGACCCGCTTACCCTGAGTACAAGAACCATACAGGTGACGGTGCTGGACAAGGAACCTCTAGAGATTAATGGTGCGCGCCATGATTGTTATAAGGTGCAGACCTCTTTTCAGGGAATGACCACGGCATCGTGGGTGAATGAACAGGGTGATACGCTTCGCGAGGAGAGCACCATGGGCCTGGTGCTGGTGCGTGAAGACCGCGAACAGGCCATGAATAAGGGGTGGGGAGAGAAACCGGATATTGTTGCAGCCAGCTCTATAAAAGTTTCCAGGGCTTTTTCTGCGCAGGGGCTGTCTTTTTTGAAGCTGCGCTTAAAAAATGTCTCCCTTGACGGCTTTGCATTAAATGAAGGCAGGCAGCGTCTGGCGGGTGATATAGTTGAAATACGGCGGGAGGAAATTTCCCCTGCTGATATGCGCAGGGCGACAGTCGCCCTGCCTGCAATGGAACCGTTTCTGCATGCAACACCCTTCATTCAATGCGATAGTCCTGTTATACGGGATTTTGTCAGGCAGCAGGCAGGCAGAGAGAAAAGCGCTTATGCAGTGGTTCGGAATTTAACCAGCTGGGTGTACAAAAATATAGAAAAAAAACCGACCCTGAGCATACCAAGCGCCCTTGAGGTGCTTGAAAAAAAACAGGGCGATTGCAATGAACATGCCGTGCTTTTAACTGCCTTATGCCGCGCTGCGGGCGTGCCGTCCCGTGTAGCGGCAGGCCTTGTTCATCTGAACGGCAGTTTTTTTTATCATGCGTGGTGCGAAGTTTTTCTCGGCAGCTGGGTGAGTGTCGACCCAACCATGGACCAGGTGCCGGCAGATGTCTCCCATATTAAATTCGTCGATGGAGATTTGGAAAACCAGATTTCCATTTTAAAGCTCATAGGCAAACTTGAAATCGATGTTCTGGAGTTTTTATGATCAGGCTTGAGAATCTGACCAAGACATTTTCATCCTTTACGGCGGTTAACCGTATAAGCCTTGAAATTAAGCCTGGCGAGATTTTTGGTTTTCTCGGGCCCAATGGAGCAGGAAAAACAACGACAATCAAGATGATGGCCGGGCTCATAAAGCCGACGGCCGGCGATGTCTATATTAAGGAATGGAACCTCGGCACGAATCCGCAGCAGGCCAAACAGCTGTGCGGGTTCATACCCGACCGGCCATTTCTCTACGGCAAGCTTACCGGACGGGAATTTTTGGGTTTCATGGCGCGGCTGTATAATGTTGCTGCGCTGCATATAGGACCCCGAACAAACCATCTTTTTGAGATTTTCGAAATGACGGAGTATGGGGATGATTTGATAGAAAGCTATTCCCACGGCATGAAGCAGCGCCTTGTCATGGCAGGATCCCTCATTCATAAGCCAGCCGCGCTGATTGTCGATGAGCCCATGGTTGGCCTTGATCCCCGGGGATCAAGGCTTGTCAGGCGGCTTTTCCGCGAACTCTGCAACGCCGGGGCAACGGTTTTTATGTCGACTCATACGCTCGAGATAGCCGAGGAAATGTGCGACCGTATCGGCATTATTCAGGACGGCCAGCTCATTGCCGTTGGAACTATGAAAGAGTTGCGTGCTGCGAGCGGAAGCCAGGCCGAACGGCTTGAGCCTATTTTTTTCCGTCTGACAGGCGATGAAGCGATGGAGAAAATTTCCGATTCTCTACAGCTGTAATTAATCCATTATGAAGCTGCTCTATCCAAGATTTGCTCAGATGCGCAACCGGCTGAAAAACCGGGATCGACGAATGTACGGAAAAACGCTGATTATGGGGTTTTTCGGCATTCTTTTCTGGGCCGCTATTTTTATCGTTTTCTACCGGGTCCTGGCTTACTTTAAAGGTATCGAGATTGTCGGGGCTTTCCTTGCAGCCAAGCTTCTTTCCATGGCCATACTTTCTTTTTTTTCAATACTGATTTTCAGCAATATTATCACGGCGCTCTCTGTTTTTTTTATGTCCGAAGAATTGCAGCTGGTGACCCCGACGCCCTATGACGCCGACGAGCTGTATCTTTCCAAGCTTGCTGAAACCATTATCAACAGTTCATGGATGGTGGCGCTTTTCAGCCTGCCGGTTTTTTTGTCCTACGGCATTATTTTCAGGCAGGATGCCGCCTATTACTGCATGGTCCTGCTGACACTGATTCCCCTGTTTATTATTGCGGGGGCACTGGGCACGGCCGTTGCTCTCGGGCTGGTAAAGTCGTTCCCCGCCCGCAGGCTTAAGGACATATTTTTCCTGCTGGCTCTTTTCCTGTTTGTGGGCCTGTACAGCATGTTCCGGTTCATGAAGCCTGAGCGGCTTGTTGATCCCGATATTTTTATTACCGTGATCGATTATCTCAGTGTCCTCAAGGCGCCGGCCTCACCCTTTCTGCCGAGTCAGTGGGTAACCGATGTTCTATCGGCTTTTCTTTTTCAAAAACAGGGAGAGGGCCCGGGTTTTTCATTTGCCTGCTTGTGGAGTACAGCCCTTGCCTTTATTGTCATGCTCGGCTGGTGCTTCCGCCGCATCTTTTTTGATGCCTGGTCCAAGGCTCAGGAGGCAAAGAGCATTCGCGTGAAGCGCTGGAGTTTTTTTAACCGTGTGCTCGATGCTGTTTTATCGCCGCTTGCCCCCCCACTGCGAGCACTGGTTGACAAGGATATCCGTTCTTTTCTCCGTGATACGGCCCAGTGGTCCCAGCTGTTCATCCTGCTTGCTATAATTGTCATCTATCTCTATAACTTCAGTGTTCTGCCGCTTGATAAAAGCCCGATTCCAACACGGCAGCTTCAGAATATTTTATCTTTTTTAAATCTCGGTCTTGCCGGCTTTGTTATTACCGCTGTTGCCGTCCGTTTTGCTTTTCCTGCAATAAGCCTTGAAGGTGAATCGTTCTGGATTATTAAGTCATCGCCTCTCGGGCTTCGAGGTCTGATCCGGTGCAAGTTCTGGACGAATTGTCTTTTACTGGCAGTGCTGGCGGAGGTTCTTATCATTTGTTCGAACTGGCTGCTTGGTGTCGACCGGGTCATGATGCTGCTTTCTGCCGGTACCGTACTTTTGATGACATGTGGTATTACCAGTCTTGGTATCGGTATCGGTGCTGCTTTTCCGCGTTTCAGATATGAAAATATTGCTCAGATTCCTACCGGCTTCGGCGGGCTTTTGTATATGATGCTGGCAATGCTTTTTTGCGTTCTCATTGTCATGGTAGAAGCACTGCCGCTTCAGATGTACCTGACTGCTGTTGCAGCAGGGCATCCGCTGCGGCCCGGGCAGTGGGGCATTATTGCCGGTTCCATTTTTTTTGTTTGCGCCCTCAGTGCCGCGGCATGTATTGTGCCAATGAAAATAGGGCTGTACAGGCTTTCCCGGATAGAATCTTTTTAATTTTTTCAGTACAGGTTAACCATTGTCAAAACGCTTGGCAGGTAAAGGCATTTCATGAAAGTTCTCTATGTTTCATCAGAAGTTGTTCCTTTTGCAAAAACCGGCGGCCTTGCTGATGTGGCAGGTGTTCTGCCCCTGCACATGCAGCAGTGCGGCTGTGATATACGCGTTGTAACCCCGCTCTATAAAAGCACACAACAACAGAGTTTTGCTCTTGAACCAGTATGTCTGGAATTCGAGCTTCAATTGGGGCCTAAAACGTATGCCGGTGGATTTTTTAAGTCTTTGCTGAAGCAGGCTGTCCCGATTTATTTTGTTCAGTGCGGTGAACTGTATGGCCGTGACGGTCTGTATGGTGATGAGGATGGCGATTATAGTGATAATGCCGAGCGGTTCATATTTTTCTGCCGGGCTGTTCTTTATTTGTGCCGTCACATAGATTTTGTTCCGGATATTATTCATTGCAATGACTGGCAGACCGGGCTTATTCCCGCCTATATTAATGCCGGAATCGAAACGGGGTGTTTCGATTCTTCAGCCGCTGTTTTTACCATACACAATATTGCGTATCAGGGTCTTTTTGATCGGGATAAGTTTGAGCTGACGGGGTTGCCTCAAAGTCTTTATGATATTCGGGGCCTTGAGTACTGGGGGCAGATGAGCATGCTGAAGGCGGGAATAATTTTTTCCAGCACCGTCACAACCGTAAGCAGGAAGTATGCCCAGGAAATACTGACACCGGAGTCCGGCTGCGGACTTGAGGGTGTTTTGCAGGACAGGAGTAGAGACCTGTATGGTGTCCTGAACGGAGTTGATTATGATGAGTGGAGTCCGGAAACAGACAAGCTTATCGCATCCCGGTATACCCCTCTGACCCTGCACCTGAAAAAGCAGTGCAAACAAGATCTGCTCATGCAGTGCGGGCTCTCCGATGCGCTTTTGCAAGCACCTCTGATCGGCTCAATTTCACGACTCGTGGATCAAAAAGGGTTTGATTTAATCGCCGCGGCACTTGATACATTGCTTGGTCTTGGAGCAGGCTATATACTGCTTGGCTCAGGAGATCCTGCGTATGAACGCCTTTTTAAAAAACTTGCATCACGTCATAAAAATCGCATGAGCTTCTGCTGCGCGTATAATAATCAACTTGCCCACAAAATAGAGGCGGGCTGCGACATATTTCTTATGCCGTCGAGGTATGAACCATGCGGCCTGAATCAGATATACAGCCTCAAATACGGTACTGTGCCTGTTGTTCGAGCTACCGGCGGGCTTGATGACACCATTATTGATTATACGGCACATGGACCGGTTACAGGCAATGGGTTTAAATTTGAAGAATACACGGCAGAGGCGCTGGTGAGCGCTGTGCAGCATGCGGTTACACTCTATAAGGATGCTTCAAGCTGGAGGCAGTTGATGCTCAAGGGCATGTCATGTAATTTTTCATGGGCACTTTCTGCGGCAGACTATTTTTACCTCTATACAATCACCCGTGATCGTTTTGCACTGCAGCACCAATAGGTTGATGCTGATTATTTGAATAATTATTATTGATGAAATCGTAAAAAGTCCCACATTGGCGCCCTGAATAAAGTGGAGAGTCTTATAACCTGCTGAAATTAACATATTCTTCGCCTCGAATGACAAAAATATGCTTTTTCGACTTTTTACGAGCCCATCATTATTAATTCACAGTGAATTCAAAGCAATAATCAAAATGTACTATTAACAATTTTGACTCATGAACCGAAAAGAAAATAGATGATTTTTCTGGAAAAATAATGTATTAAATTATAACAATTTTTTATTTTTTAATTAAAACAACCATCCTTCTCAATCAATATGGTACATGGCCGGCATATGCTGAATGGCGCATTCATTATCGAGCTCGTTAAACGAGACTTTACCGAACGTTTTGCCGGGTCGATTCTTGGATCGGCATGGGCTGTTATTTTTCCTATTGTCAATTTAGCAATCTACATTGTTGTTTTTGGAAAAATAATGGGCAGCCGCCTTGAAGGACAATCGTACCTGTATGCCTATAGCGTTTATTTAACAGTCGGCCTTTTGCCATGGACTGCTTTTGCCAATACGCTTTCACGGTCGACATCCGTTTTCATTGACACAAAGCACCTGATTTCAAAAATGCAGATTTCTCTGCCATCGCTTCTTGTGTATATTGCTTTGTCTGAAACAATAACATTCGTTGTGACCCTGGTCTTTTTTTTGCTTTTTCTTCTCCTCACTGAATTTCAGTTTTCCCTGAAGCTTCTTCTGCTGCCTGTTATTTTTTACCTTCAACAGGTTTTTGCTTTCGGGCTCGGCCTGTTTGCAGCCACTATGACCGTTTTTATAAAAGATTTTAAACAGGCCGTCAGCGTGCTGCTGCAGGTATGGTTCTGGCTCACGCCAATTGTATATCTTAAAGAAATACTGCCCGATTTCTTTAAAAAGCTGCTTTTCTATAATCCTATGTATGTTATTATTGATACCTATCAGACTGTTTTTATTCCCCAGCATGAGATCAATTATTTTGCCTTAGCCGTAATGGCAGTGCTTTTTCATGGTAGTATCATTGCGGCTTATGTGTTTTTTCGCGCCCTTGAAAAGGATGTCAGGGATTTTTTATAGAGATAACCATACAGGCTTGGGGAATGCCGAACGGTGATTTTTTTTGCTCCTGAGCTATGTGTATAAGCATATCAAGGCTGATGCAGTCATGGATTGCAGCGCTTGATTTCGCCCGACAGAGAGTTGTCTTGTATGAACATTATTGTTAATGCTCTTCCTCTTCAAGGATTGCTCACCGGCATATCCCGCTACGTGCGCTGCCTGTATACCGAACTCCTGAAAACACCAGAAGTCTCCGCAACTTTTTTTAACGGCGTACCGTTATCTGCCGGTATGCCTTCACAGGCGGAGCCGGCTGCATGGGCAAAGTCGACAGCGCTGATCTGGCGCCTGCCGGATGTTTTGGTGGCTGCTTTGCGCGGTGTCCACTTTCTGAACTATGAGCGAAGATTAAGGGCCGTCTGTAAAAAAAAGAAATATGCTGTCTATCATGAGACCGGCTTTATTCCGCCAGCCCTTCCTGACGTGCCTATCGTCTATACCCTTTATGATATTTCTCTTGTGAAGTATCGTGCAGAACATCCCCGGGAAAGGATACAATTTTTTGATTTCTTTTTCAAACGGCGCCGGAAGTATGCTGACCATATTATAACGATTTCAGAATTCATGAAGCAGGAGATCGTGACTTGTCTCGGATTTGATCCTGATCGGGTAACCGCAATACCCCTGGCTTCAGATCCTGTTTTTACGCCCAGGCAGGATGGGCAGATTGCTGCAGCCCGCGCCGCTCTTGCTCTTCCGAAAGAGTACCTTCTGTGCGTCGGAACTCTTGAGCCGCGTAAAAATATTACCCTTGCAATCCAAGCGCTTGCGCAGGCAAAAACAGATATTCCCATAGTTTTAACAGGCTGGCAGGGCTGGGGAGACAAGGGCTGGTGGGATGTAATCAAAAAGGCGCATCTTGATAAGCGTGTTTTTATTACAAAATATGTGACTGATGAAATGCTCGCATGCCTGTATTCCGGCGCGCGCGCACTTGTGTACCCCAGTTTTTACGAAGGATTCGGGCTGCCGGTGCTGGAAGCAATGGCCTGCGGATGCCCTGTTGTGTGCGCCCGCTCATCGAGCCTTCCTGAAGTGGCCGGTGATGCCGCATTGTTTGTTGACCCGCATGACGCCGGTGATTGTGCAGCGGCTATTGAAAAGGCTGTATGCGATAGCGCCCTGCATGACATGCTTAAGATACGAGGCTTTACGCGCGCCGCTGCTTTCAGCTGGCAGCGAACAGCACGCCGCACTCTGGAGGTTTTTGACTCGCTGGCTCTTCGGAAGTAATGACTGCCGGATGCCCGGGCAGTCAAATAATAAAGTTCAAGGCTTAATCAGGATCTTTTAGGGTAGTATGATTGACGTAGCACATATTTCTAAAGCGTTTCGATTGTATCATTCGCCGGCAGACCGTTTGCGGGAGATACTGTACCGCCGGAAGTTTCATCGTGTGCATGATGCATTAAAAGATGTCAGCTTCAGCGTGCGTTCCGGTGAAACCCTGGGCATTATCGGGCAAAACGGCGCCGGCAAATCAACCTTGCTGAAGCTTATGATGGGCATACTCCTGCCTGATGCCGGGCATGTGACTCTTTCAGGAAGGATAACCGGTCTGCTTGAACTCAGTACCGGGTTCAACCAGGAATATACCGGATTGCAGAATATTTATCTTAACGGGATTCTTCGCGGCATGACACAAGCTGAACTTGACGCAAAACGAGATGCAATTATTGCTTTCAGCGAGCTTGGCGACTTTATAGATGACCCGCTTAAAACATATTCGACCGGCATGGCCATGCGCCTTGCGTTCTCGATTGCCATACACGCCGATCCCCGGGCTTTTGTTGTCGATGAGGCCCTCTCTGTCGGTGATGCCTACTTTCAGCAGAAATGCACGGACAGAATAAAATCCTTCAGAAATACTGGCGGATCGATAGTGCTGGTGTCTCATGACATGAATACCGTCAAAGTGCTGTGCGACCGGGTCATCCTGCTTGAGCAGGGGGAGATACGGGAAGAGGGCGAACCTGAAGCCGTCATAAATTCCTATAATTATCTCCTTGCCCGTAAAACGGCCGGCAGGGAAATCATACAAAAGCCGGTGCTGGAGAAGGGCAGTTCCTACGGTAATTTTGCCGTCGAAATTGTGTCCGTCGCTCTTTTTAATGAGCAGAATATTGACAGCGGCACGGTGATCTCCGGAAAAAAATGTTCAATTCAGATAGCCCTTAAAGCCCATGAAGAGGTCGGTGCTTTAACGGTCGGCATACTTATTCGCGACAAATTCGGGCAGGATATTTTTGGAACAAACACGCACCACTGCAAAAAGCCCTTTGCTATAGGTGCGAATATGTCGAAGGTCATAAGGTTTGAATTTGATGAATTCAATATCGGCAGCGGCGCCTATACGCTCACCGCGGCCGCTCATACGGGCGATGTGCACCTGCATTCCTGCTATCACTGGGTCGACATGATCCGGGCCTTTGAAGTCCTCGGCAATCCTGAGTTCTATTGTATTGGCCTTGCTCGATTAAAGCCCTCAGTCGTCGAGCTTCTGCAGGACTGAAGATTGACGGCAGCCGGCTGATATCTTTTTTTTAACGGGAAATATAGTATGGAGCTTATTAAAAAAAGAGTTGCGCTGGAAAGAAAAAAGGTTATTACTTAAAGCCGCGAAGGCACGGTCAGTAGAGCTGTACGGTTTGACCCACAGGTATTAAAAAAGCAAACATGAGCATGAGCCGAAAATATATGCAGGATGCAGGCGGGCATACCAGGATTGCTGCTGCGACTTCAGACGAAGAGCATGCCTGTGAGCATGGTTCGCTGCACAATCATTCACCGATAGGATTCCCTCGGGAATTGGGCATGCAAAACTCCTATGAGGTTTCTGATTTTCTCAACCTGCAGGATGAAGCCTTTTTGAGCTCGTCCTATAGGGCCATTCTCGGAAGGATGCCGGATGATGATGGCAGAGAGCATTTTTTATCCTGCTTGCGTAACGGCACTCTTACTAAAACAGATATCCTGGGGCGTTTGCGCTATTCACAGGAGGGAAGAATCAGAAAGGTTCAGGTTCACGGGCTGCTGCCGCGTTTTTTTTTGAACAGTCTGTATAAACTACCGCTGCTTGGGTATACGGTGAAAATTTTTACCAGTGTTTTAATCCTGCCTTCAATAGTAAAAAATTTCCAAATTCTTGAATCGAGAACCTCTGCGCAGCATAACCTTGTCTCGCATTCCCTTGATCAGAAGGCGGATAAACAGCTTGTTGATGATTTGAAGCGGGTTTTGGAGCATTTGGCCGTTCAAAAGGCTGATGCCGTGCGAGTCGAGCAAATCCATGATGCTTTTGCGGCTAATATCGAAAATATCTTTAAAACCATATATGAGCACACCACCCTTATTATGGATCAGCAGCGCCGCCTTCACGTGCTTCTTGACGAGGCAAAAAAATGCATCGCAATGAGTATGGGTGAAAATAAGCTGGAGACGTTTGTTTCAGAATATGATCATGTCCATGATGCTTTATATGTTTTGTTCGAAGAAAAATTCAGGGGTACGCGTGAAGAGATTCGGCAGCGTCTGCAGAAATACCTGCACTTCATTCAGCGGGCCGGCGCCGGCACTTCGCAGTATCCTGTCCTTGATCTTGGATGCGGCCGCGGAGAATGGCTTGAACTGCTTGAAAATACGGGGTATACGGCTGCAGGTATCGATCTCAACAGGGTTATGGTAGAGCAGTGCCGGGCACGGAATCTTAATGCTGCAGAAGCAGATGCGCTCGGGTATCTCCGCGATCTGCCCGACGGCAGTCTCGGGGCGCTCACCAGCTTTCACATGGTAGAGCATATTCCCTGGAGAGATGTCGTGGCAGTGTTTGATGAAGCTTTTCGTGTGCTGCGGCCCGGCGGCTGCGTGATTTTTGAAACTCCAAATCCTGAAAATCTTATCGTCGGTTCATGCACCTTCTACAATGACCCGTTGCATGTCCGCCCGATTCCTCCCGCGACACTTGAGTATCTTGCCCAGGCCAGAGGATTTGTCGATGCAACAATTATGAGATCGTCACCACTGCATTTTTTTGAAACCCCGCCTGAAGGGGGCATGGCCCGCATGATGGACATTTTTAACTGCGGGCAGGATTATGCCGTTATTGCTTTTAAGAAAAATGCCTAAAGTAGTCACCGCAATGCCGAGATTGGTTCTGTATGACGATTGTATGCCGAAACTGCAGCTTATAATCATGGAAAGGTGAGACGATGAAGAAAGCGCTTATTACGGGTATCACTGGTCAGGATGGTTCGTATCTTGCCGAGCAGCTGATTGGTAAAGGATACGAAGTTCACGGTATTATCAGGCGTGCAAGTTCGTTTAATACGAAACGTATTGATCATTTATATGCTGATCCGCACCATAAGGATGTACATATGTTTCTCCATTACGGCGATATGACCGATAGCAGCAATTTGAACAGGCTGCTCGAAAAGATTGGGCCTGATGAAATTTACAATCTTGCCGCACAATCCCATGTCCAAGTGTCTTTTGAAGTCCCTGAATATACGGCTGAGGTTGATGGTGTGGGAACCCTGCGTTTTCTTGATGCTATTAAAGAGGTCGGGTTAAAAGACAAGACCAGATTTTATCAGGCTTCAACAAGCGAGCTTTTTGGAAAAGTTTTAGAAATACCGCAAACGGAAAAAACCCCTTTTTATCCGCGATCGCCGTATGCCGCTGCTAAATTGTATGCCTACTGGATTGTTGTGAACTATCGTGAATCATATGGCATTCATGCCTCCAACGGCATTCTCTTTAATCATGAATCGCCACGGCGCGGCGAAACATTTGTGACCCGCAAAATCACACGGGGGCTGGCCCGGATCAAGGCCGGACTTGACGATTGCCTTTATATGGGCACCCTCGATTCCAAACGCGACTGGGGATATGCCCCTGAATATACCCACATGATGTGGCTCATGCTGCAGCAGCAGGAGCCCGATGATTATGTCGTGGCTACAGGCGAGACGCATACGGTGCGCGAGTTTATAGAAAAGGCCTGCTCCTGCATTGGCGTCACGCTTGCCTGGCAGGGTGTCGGGGTTGATGAAGTAGGAGTAGACACAAACTCCGGTCAACATATTGTCAGGATCGATCCACGCTATTTTCGCCCTGCAGAGGTTGATATTCTTATAGGAGATCCAAGCAAGGCGAAACAGAAGCTTGGATGGGAGCCCACAGTCAAGTTCGCAGAACTGGTAAAAATAATGATGGATGCGGATTTGAAATTGCCAGACTAAGCTATTTTTTTCAAATTAAAGGAACCGATTCTGATACAAGAAAAAAAGAGAGCCTGGTGCATCGCCCGGCTCTTTTTATTTGTTGAGCATAGTTGCAGGTGTATGTTAGTATTCTTCAAAAGCACTGCATATGCAGCACTGACAACAGGTCACGAATACATGTTTTTTTTACCTTCAGGACCGGTCTGCAGTGTGCTGACGGACCCTGCTTTGCAAGCATGAAGCGTTTACATTTCAAGGTAATTGCATGTCTCTAGAAACGCATGGGCCATCTGATGCCGCAATCGGATGTGCGCACATATTAAATGCCTGTGGTGACGGCATAATCCTGGCCGGAACAAATGGCCGGATTACTTTTGTCAACCAATGCTTCCTGCGGTTGGCAGGCAGCAATCATGCTGAAATAATCGGCAGGCGCCTGTTCGATATCATTCCCCCGCCTGCTGATGATAGCGTTTATTGCGGGGATGCAGGCGCATGTGAAGATTTTATTGAACTGCTGAATAAAAAGTTTCATGATTCAGGCCTGCCATCATTCCAGTACTGTTGTTTTTTTAAACAGCGCAGTGGTGAGGCAGTTCGCGCCCTGGCAACGGTCAGTATTGTGTTCGATGATGCAGACGCACCGAGCGGTATATGTGCTTTTGTCCGGGATATCCGTCCCACGGAGACAGCCGTTCAGGAGTTTTCGAAATCCGATGATTTTCTTGAAAATATTTTTAAAACCATGGGCGACGGCATGTATGTGACCACTGCCGACGGTTATGTGCTGCGTGTCAACCGCAAACTTGCTGAAATGACTGGGTACGGTGAAGAGGAGCTTACGGGGCTGCACATTTCGCAATTGTCTGCACAGACCTATGGTTTTAACACTCGACCGCCGATCATCCAGCGGCTTTTCGATACCGGTTTAGTTAAGGATTTCGAATCGCAATGGCGCCGGAAGGACGGCTCTGTTTTTTTTACCGAGGTTAATTGCTCTCTTTTGCGTGATGCTCAGGGCTGTGTCACAGGTTCAGTCGGCACTGTCCGCGACAGCACGAAGCGCAAGCAGGTTGAATCCGAGCTTGTTTGTGCTAAAGAAGCGCTGGAGGCCGCAAACAGGCAGTTGGAACGGACATTGGTTGATACAAGAATGCTGGCGCGCAGGGCTGATGAAGCAAACCAGGCTAAAAGCGAATTTCTTGCCAATATGAGTCATGAGATTCGTACGCCAATGAATGCAGTGATCGGCATGACGGGTTTGCTTCTGGACACGCAGCTTACTGAACTGCAGCGTGAATACCTTGACGTCGTGCGGAGCAGCGCAGACTCTTTGCTTGCCATCATTAACGATATTCTGGATTTTTCCAGAATCGAGTCCGGCAAGCTTGACCTTGAAATTCTTGATTTTGATCTGTATGCCATGATTGATGATGTCATGGACTTATTTACCTTCAGCGCACAGGGAAAAGGGCTTAAGCTTTCCCGTTTTGTTAATCCGCGGGTGCCGTCATTGCTGCGAGGAGATCCGGGCAGAATTCGACAGGTCCTGGTCAAACTTCTCAGCAATGCTGTAAAATTTACCAACAGCGGTGATGTTATTTTACGGGTGAAGGTTCAAGAGAAGAGCGCCAAAAAGGCAACGCTCTGTTTTTCAGTCACCGATACAGGCATCGGCATACCCGAACACCAGCGCAGCCGCCTTTTTCAGTCTTTTACGCAGATTGACGGGACCATGACTCGGCGTTTCGGCGGTACGGGACTTGGTCTCTCCATTGCGAAACGGCTGGTTGAACTCATGGGAGGAGAGATAGGCGTAGACAGTATAGAAGGGCAGGGGGCTACATTCCGGTTCACCATCGTGCTTGAAAAACAGCCCGCAGAACGAAAAACTACGGCAGCCCCTGTTGATGATATTCGAGGCCGTCGAATCCTTGTTGTCTGCGAAAATTCCATAGACCAGCTTGTGCTTCGGGATCAGCTTCTGTCCTGGGGGTGCTGCTACAGTGAAGCATTACGCGGAAGCGATGCACTTGCCGCTCTTAAGAAAGCAGTTCAGAATGCCGAGCCTTTTGATATTGCCATAATTGATTCCGAACTGCCTGACATGGAGGGGCATCTGCTCGGAGAAATTATTAAAAACACTGCGCCGGTGCGCGATACGCTTCTTGTGCTGCTGTCATCATGCGGTATGCGGGGAGAGGCAACACATACCCGCATGATAGGTTTTGCCGCATATCTTACCAAACCGGTGAAAAGCGTTCAGCTGCAGAATTGTCTTGCCATGGTTATCGGCAGCAGACAGCTAAAGGACAAGGGGGTTCCCGGCCAATTTATTACCCGGCATCTCATTAACGAAGAAGTGCGTCGGCGTACCAGGATACTTGTTGCTGATGATAATATCGTTAATCAGAAGCTCGCGCTGCGCATTCTTGAGAAACTCGGATTCAAGGCTGACGTCGTTGCAAATGGCCGTGAAGCCCTGGAGGCAGTCGAAACAATACCTTATGATCTGGTTTTTATGGATGTTCAAATGCCTTTGATGGATGGGGTTGCTGCTACGCAGGCTATTCGCGACCGCGAAAAGATTACCGGTAAGCGCTTGCCGATTATTGCCCTGACCGCCCACGCTTTGACTGGCGATAAAGAGCGCTTTCTTGCCGCCGGGCTTGATGATTATGTGGCAAAGCCTTTGAAGCTTGATGATCTTGTTTCTGCCATCGACCGTCAGCTTGGGAAAAAACAGGTTCTCTAAACAGAGCCTGAATATAAATTTTTTTGCTGGTTGGATTAACTTTGAAAGAAACAGTTTGTTTTTTTTCCTTTCAGGGGATCCTAGTAGGTCACGACATTTTAAATTGGCGGTCATTGTTTTCATTGTAGGAGCACCTTTAGGTGCGATTGTTTCGCGGCTGAAGCCGCTCCTGCAAAAGAGCACTATCAAAAACAAATGTCATCGCCCACGAGCAACCTTTTTAAAAAAAACTTACGAAGCCGTACGTGGACAAGAACGACCCGGGAAAAGCAAGAGTACCGTGACTTTCGTTTATCTACTAAAAAAATAACGGTATTTTCATATTGAAATGAGTGCATCTATGTCGCTCCCAGCACCACAGCTCAAAAAAGATTTCGGCAATTTCGACCCCGGCGCTGCAGCTGTCGACAATGGCAATATTTTTGCGCTACCCTGCACCGACGAAGATGCCTCCCTTGTGGTTTTTCCCGTGCCCTGGGAGGTTACGGTTTCCTACCGAACAGGCGCTGTCAATGGGCCGGAAATGCTGCGCAGCGCTTCCCGGCAGGTTGACCTTGATGATGAAGACATGGGGGATATCTGGAAGTACGGCATCTACATGCCCCCGCATCCGGACGATATATGCGAAACCGGACGCGGCCTGCGTAAAAAAGCAGCAGCTATTATAGAGGGGCTTTCCCGCGGTGAGAGCCAGCTTCTTTTTGCCCGGGAGTATTCTGAGATTGAGCATCAGTTTTGCGCACTCTACGACCGTATCGAGTCGGCAACGCTGGGATATCTGCAGCGGGGTAAAATTGTCGGTATTGTCGGCGGGGACCACAGCGTTCCGCTTGGCGCGCTCAGGGCCTATGCACGCCTTTTTCAATCATTCGGCATAGTGCACATAGACGCGCATGCTGATCTCAGGTCCTCCTATGAGGGCTTTGTTTATTCCCATGCCTCGATCATGCGCAACGTACTTGATCTTCCCCAGGTTGAGCGTATCGTCCAGGTCGGGGTGCGGGATTTTTGCAAGGAAGAAGCAGACGTTATCGCCGGATCCAACGGAAGGGTCATGCTGTACACTGATGCCACCTTGAAAAGCGCCTTGTTCAGCGGCAAGACCTGGGAGTATCTCTGCCGGGATATTATCAAGCGCCTTCCTGAGAATGTCTATATCAGTTTTGATATTGATGGCCTTGACCCTTCGCTTTGCCCGAATACGGGAACGCCGGTACCAGGCGGGCTGTCTTTTCCCGAGGCCATTTTTTTACTAAAAAAAATAACTGAATCCGGTCGAAAAATCATAGGATTTGATTTGGTTGAGGTTGCCGGCACCGCAGGTGCTGATGCCTGGGATGGTATTGTGGGTGCTCGTCTGCTCTACCAGCTGTGCTGCCGGTCAATCGTCTCCTGCATTGCCTGAGCGCAATGCCTGCCTGCATGCTTTTTCCCGGATTTGACAAAACCCGCCAAGTGTGTATTTAGTTATTGAAGCTTTTGTAATGGGGTGTTCGCGTGGCCATGCTTTCCGTACATTTTTTGCCTGATAATGTAACCGTGCAGGCCTCTGCCGGAGCAAATCTTTTGCAGCTTGCTTTAGAGGCCGGTGTGCATATTAATGCCGCCTGCGGCGGCGACGGCGCCTGCGGCAAATGTCGAGTTTTAATAAAATCCGGTACAACTGAAAGCAGGGAATGTGAAAAGCTTCCGCCCGATGATTATGCACAGGGGTGGCGTCTTGCCTGCCGCACTACCGTGCTCAGCGATGTGGTGGTACAGATTCCTCATGAAACAAAACTGGATATGAAGTCGGTTCGTGAAGCGCGTGTGCATGCTCATGAGACACGGTACGCCGTTTCTGCTGCTGCCAACATTGCCCTGTCTGAAGTTTCCCCGCCACCGGTTGCAAAGTATGCTCTTACGCTCACTCCCCCCTCAATCAACGAAAATGCTGCTGACCTGACCCGTGTGCAGCGCTCCCTAAAAAAAACATTCAATCTGCATGCCGCCTCTATTGATCATAGTGCCCTGAAAGCCTTGCCGCATGTAGTTCGTTCCAGCAACTGGCAGCTAACGGCCTCGGTACTCGGCCGGCGTATTCTGAGCCTTGAACCCGGCGATAGCTCTGCTGCTCAGTATGCCGCGGCATTTGATATCGGAACCACGTCGCTCTGGGGCCAGCTGATTGATATAAACGGCAGGTCGGTTCTTGCCGAGGTTTCTTCCTATAACCCTCAAATACAGTTTGGCGATGATGTCATTTCGCGTATTGTGTATTCGCAGAAAAAAGATGGTCTGGCACGCCTGCAGCAAACCGTCGCTGCTGAACTCAACCAGCTGCTTGCCGAACTTCTGGACAAATCCGGAATTGAGGCAGCGACGCTCTCCCACATTACAGCGGCCGGCAACACCGTTATGACGCATCTGCTGCTGGGCATTGATCCGAAATATTTGCGCGAAGCGCCCTATGTGCCGGCCGCAGTCATCGTGCCGCAATTGCAGGCTTCCGCAGTCGGGCTGGCTGTTCCTGAATGTGTGCCGCTGTTTCTCTTACCCTGTGTGGCCAGTTATGTCGGCGGCGATATCGTCTCAGGCGTCGTTGCCAGCGGGATGTACGATAGCGAAAAACTCACCCTGTATATTGATATCGGCACTAATGGCGAAATCGTAATTGGCCACCGCGACTGGCTTATGACCGCTTCCTGTTCTGCAGGGCCGGCTTTTGAAGGCGGCGGGCTTACCTGCGGCATGCGTGCAGCGCCAGGCGCCATTGAAGGGTTCAACATAGATGAGGGCACGCTGGAACCGATGATTGTTACCGTCGGCCGAAAGCGTCCACGGGGGATCTGCGGCTCCGGAGCGATTAATATACTGGCTGCATTTATGCAGGCAGGTATAATTGCACGCAACGGAAAATTTGATCGAAGTTTTTTCCCCCAACGCATCCGTGAAGGCGCTGCAGGAGTTGAATATATATTAACCCCGGCCGAGCTGTCCGCAACGGATGCAGACATTGTCATCACCGAGTCAGATATAGATAATGTAATTCGCGCTAAAGCAGCCATGTTTGCCGGCTACCACGCTCTGCTTGAAAAGGCCGGACTGGCATTCAGCGATCTGCAGCAGGTTATTATTGCGGGTGCTTTTGGCGACTATATTGATCTTGAAAATGCCATAGCCATCGGCCTTTTTCCGGATATACCGCGTGATCGCTATCTCTTTATCGGCAACGGCTCTCTTTTGGGCGCCCGATGCGGAGCGCTTTCCGACAGGTGCCTGCAGCTGGCTGAGACTGTAGCACGAAAAATGACCAATATCGAGCTGAGTGAGGATCATTCTTTTATGGATAAATATATTTCAGGCCTTTTTTTACCTCATACTGACTCGGCGCTTTTTCCCACTGTTACGGAGCGTCTTGCAAGGAAAGGAAAAAGCTCTTCGTGAGCACTATTATTGCAGTTGCAGGCAAAGGCGGCACAGGCAAAACCACGGTTTTAGCCCTGCTTATTCACTATCTGCTGAAAAACGGCAAACGGCCGATCCTTGCCGTTGATGCTGATGCCGATTCTAATCTGGCAGATGCCCTGGGTTTATCAGGGGACCGGTCGCTCAGTACCATAGGTAAAGCCAGGGAAGATTTTTTTCAGACCAAGGGCTCCGTTCCCGCAGGCATGCCAAAGGAGGCTTACTTTGAGCTCAAGCTCAATGAGGTGCTGATAGAGAGCCGCGATATTGACCTGCTTATTATGGGCAGGCCGGAGGGTGTCGGGTGCTACTGTTTTATTAATAATGTTCTTCGCAAGTACCTTGAAACCCTCGGCGGAAATTATCCCTTTGTCATCATTGATAATGAGGCAGGGCTTGAGCATTTGAGCCGCCGCACCACAAATGATGTCGACTGTCTTCTTATTGTATCCGACTATTCTCTTAATGGGCTTCGAGCTGCGGCACGTATTAGAAATCTGGCTCAGGATCTGCGACTGAAGGTGAAGAAGTTTTTTCTGATTATTAACAATGCGCCTTCGATGCTTTCAGAGCAGTTTTTACAGGAGCTGCACAAGCTGGACATTGATGTCGCCGGCTGTTTGCCGGAAGACAGCTTAATCCCTCAGTACGACATTGAGAGGAGATCGCTTTTGACATTGCCGGAAGATGAAGCTGCCGTAATGGCAATGGAGAAAATAGCGCAAAAAATTTTAACATAGTTAAAAAATAATACTGCTTATTTTTATTATTTATATATATTATTATTTAAATTTTTATCATTAAAATAAAAAAAATAATAATATGCCCCCTTTATTATCTATTAGATCTATTGTTTAAGTAGAAAAAATTTTTTTTAAGCTTGCGAGTTTTGCATATGCAAGCTATTAAGTAATTTAATGCATATTTGTCGCAGCTTTTAGTACTATGGAGATCTGCTATGTCTATTGAAATCCAGAAACAGCAATATGCCGGAATAGTCAAAATTCTTAACCTTGGATCAGGCGATAAGATGATAAGCCTTGGCGGGGAGGAGATATATCCTTTTTATACATTTGAAGGGAAAATGCCCTTTGCCCCGCGCATAGCCATACAGGTTGTCGACTGTAATCCTGAAGAGTGGGCTGATGCTGTCAAGGAACCCTATGCAGATGTACTGCATGATCCAGTGCTGTGGGCTAAAAAAGCTCAGGATGTCTATAATGCGGATATGATACATTTGTGGCTCAAAAGCACCGACCCCAACGGCCTCAACCGCAGCGCAGAAGATGCCGCGCTGACAGCAAAGGCTGTTGCCGATGCTGTCACGGTTCCACTGATAGTCTGGGGAACGGCAAATTCTGAAAAGGATGCCGAAGTTCTCAAGGCTGTTGCCGCAGCCTGCCAGGGGCAACAGATCATCATCGGCCCTGTTGATGAAGCAAACCATAAGCAGCTCGGCGCGCAGGCTCTTGCCAATAACCTGACTCTTGTAGCAAATACGCCGATTGATATCAATCTGGCCAAACAGCTCAATATTCTGCTCAGCAATATCGGTGTCCCCATTGAAAAGATTATCATTGATCCTACGACCGGCGGTCTTGGCTATGGTATTGAATATACCTATTCGGTCATGGAGCGAATCCGTCAGGCGGCCATTACACAAAATGACGAAAAGCTGCAGTGCCCTTTTTTGTGCAATCTGTCGGAAGAAGTATGGAAAACCAAGGAGGCTAAGCAGGAGTCCGGCGACCTCATGGGCGATGCGCGCAAGCGAGGCATTCTCATGGAAGCAATAACCGCATCGACACTGCTGAACGCGGGGGCTGATATTCTTGTGATGCGCCATCCCGATGCGATAGCGCAGGTGCGGCGCTATATTGCCGATCTTGGCGGCTTTGCCGCTCCGAAGTTTGCTGTAAAAACAGCAGCTGCGAAGAGCGAAGCAGCTGCGCCATCAGGCAGTATTTCCCCGGCTCAGTCCACGGTGGCGACTTCCTTGAAGGCTGGCTCGCTGTGTAAAATTGTTCAGATTATGGACATGCCCATGGAACTTGCTCCCGGGTATGCAATAGCGCTGATCAAGAGCGTCGACCATGAGGACGTCTCTGATGGTCTTGTTTTGTCAACACATGCCGAGGCAGGGAAAAATGAGCTGTCTGCCGGGGAGCCGGCCCGTACTGCGGCGCCTGAGGCGGCTGTGCCGAAAGAGGATAAGCCTGAATTTAAACCTGCTGCCTCATGGCTGCCCCTGAGTGCTGAGACACCTGCTTCAGCGCCCGTTGTGCCGGAAAGTAAACATGACTGGCGTGGCAGGCTGAGCGACAAAGAGGATATGCTCCAGCAGGCAAGAACCGATCAGCGCTACTGGTACAGCGAAAGTCACGGCAGCGAAAAACGCAAGAAACCGGCATGATGGTTTCAGATTTTTTGATGTAACAGCGGCGGGCGCCATGCTTGTGTGCACAGGTGTGCCTGGGTGAAGCAAGATTACGTGTCCAGCCGACCCACGGTTCAAAAAATTTTTAAGAGGTTTTTTTATGGCTGAGAAGATAAAGCCTGAAGCAGTGAAGAATGCCTGTGAAGCAACGCAATTCATGGTCGCTGCCGCAAGGGAGCAGGGTATTGAAACCATTTTCGACCGTGCGGCGGTTATGAAGCCATGCCCGATAGGCGCTGAAGGCATATGCTGCAAAAATTGCGCAATGGGACCATGCCGGGTAACTCCCCCCAAGGGTGATGAACCAGCAAAAACCGGATTGTGCGGAGCAACGGCCGAGACGATTGCAGCGCGCAATTTTGCCCGTATGGTGGCAGCGGGATCTGCTGCCCATTCAGATCATGCCCGCGGCGTGGCGGAAGTCTTTTTATCCGCAGCACAGGGCGAGATACCGGGCTATGGCGTCAAGGATGAGCAGAAGCTTCTCCAGCTTGCCATGGATTTCGGACTAGATGCAGATACAATGGATATTAAAGAGATTGCTGTTGAGGTCGGCAGGCGTTGTGTTGCGCAATTCGGCCAGCAGGAAGGTGAGCTGGTATTCACCAAACGTGCGCCGCTCAAGCGGCAGGAACTGTGGCGCAAGCTTAACCTTATGCCGCGGGGTGTTGATCGCGAGATTGTGGAGCTCATGCACCGCACGCATATAGGTGTTGATCAGGATTATAAGAACCTTACAGCCCAGGCTGGCCGGGCCGCCATTGCAGACGGCTGGGGCGGTTCGATGATTTCCACGGAATTGCAGGATATTCTGTTCGGAACTCCTGTTCCGGTAACCGGTAAAATCAATCTCGGCGTATTAAAAGAAGATCAGGTTAATATCATTGTCCATGGCCATGATCCGCTCATGTCCGAGATGGTTGTCGTGGCCTGTCAGGATCCCGAAATGATCACACTGGCCGCGTCAAAGGGCGCAAAGGGGCTTAACCTTGCAGGCATGTGCTGTACGGCAAGCGAAATTCTTCTTCGCCACGGCATTCCTGTTGCAGGCAATTTTCTCCAGCAGGAGCTTGCCATAGTCACCGGCGTTGTTGATGCCATGGTCATTGACGTGCAGTGCGAGATGCAGGCGCTGCACCGCGTTTCCCAGTGCTTTCACACCCGGCTGATCACCACATCACCAAAGGCGAAAATTCATGGCTGCAAACATATTGAATTCAATGAGCATGACCCAATAAACACTGCAAAACAGATAGTTATGGAGGCCATTGAGGCATACCCCAACCGCAAAGGCAAAGGGGTCATCCCCGATATCCGGCAGGACATGGTCGTTGGATTTTCGCATGAAACCATTACGTATCTGCTGGGGGGCGCTTTTCGTGCCTCCTATCGCCCGCTTAACGACAATATCATCGGCGGCCGCATACGCGGCATAGCCGGTGTTGTCGGCTGCAATAATGCCCGTGTGGGGCATGATGAAGGCAACCTGCGGCTCATAAAGGAGCTGATTAAGAATGACGTGATTGTGCTCACCACGGGCTGCAGCGCCATGGCCTGCGGCAAGGAGGGGCTGCTGGTGCCAGAAGCTGCTGCCAGGTACTGCGGCGCGGGCCTAGCCGAGGTGTGTGAAACCGTCGGCATACCGCCTGTGCTGCATATGGGCTCCTGTGTCGATAACAGCCGCATTCTCATGGCCGCCACCGCTGTTGTGAAGGAGGGCGGGCTTGGCGATGACATATCCGACCTGCCAGCAGCAGGGGCTGCTCCCGAATGGATGAGCGAGAAGGCGATTTCCATCGGCCACTATTTTGTCGCATCGGGCGTCTATACGGTTTTCGGCGTCACATTTCCAACCTCGGGCAGCAAAATTTTTCAGGAGTACCTTTTCAATGAGCTTGAGAACGAGTGGGGCGGCAAGTGGGATTTTGCTCTCGACCCTGATGAGATGGCACGCAAGATGATCGACCACATCGATAAAAAACGAAAAGCTCTGGGCATTGATAAGGCGCGCGAGCGGGTGCTGTTTGATATGGCCATGCGCAGGGATCTTGAAGCTGTTTAAAAAGGTGTTCTGAATACCGCCAGCAGAAAAAATGATTCAGAAAATATCCAGTGAATAGTGATTTTCAATTCCTGCATTCGACACTTTTAAAATTCTTGAATGAGAGGTAAATTGTGTCTAAGATAATTGCTTCTGCAGCAATACGCGGTGCTCACGCGATAGCCCGGAGGGTTGAACAGAAGTACGCCGGGGTGCTTAAGAAATACGGGCCTGCCAGGGAGATCGGCTTCCCCAATACAGCCTATTATCTCCCCATAATTTATGCAATGCTGGGCATACCGGTTCGCACCCTCGGCGACTGCCAGCTCGTATTTCAAAAATCCCGGACGCTGCTGCCGCAGCTGGTAGCGGAGCACACCCACCTTCCCTATCTTGCGCCGGCCCTTGATGCGGGCATGGCAACTCTTTTTTATGAAGAAATCGAGCAGGCGCTGCGGTATCTCGAAGAGCCTGATTTTTATCTGCCCGGCGAGGATGTGAGCGATGAGGCTATCTGGCTGGGGGCTGCAAATGATATTATCCTTCGCAAGCGCGGCGTTGAGTTTGTCGACGGTACAGCTCCCGGTTTTGCCGCAATTCTCGGTGCGGCGCCCGATAGTGAAATTGCCGCAAAACTTGCCCAGGAGCTGCAGACGAAGAATCTCTATGTTTTTATGGCCGGTGAAAACAAAGGCCGTCAATTTTCCAAACAGCTGGTGGAAGCCGGGGTGCAGATAGGCTGGAATACCCGTCTGGTGTCCTTTGGCCCTGATACATCGGCGACGGTTTTCGCCCTCGGCTTTGCAGTGCGGGCGGCCATGGCCTTTGGTGCTGTCAAGCCGGGGGATTTTCGCAGGAACCTCATCTACAATAAAGACCGCATTTTTGCATTTGTGCTTGCCCTGGGGCCCGTGACCGACGAATGGTATGCAAATGCAGCAGGCGCTATTAATTTCGGCTTCCCGGTTATTTCAGATACGGACATCCCCCAGATTCTGCCCACGGGCATATGCACCTATGAACATGTTGTATCCAGCGTGCCTTATGACCAGATGGTATCCAAGGCTGTTGAAGTGCGCGGGCTTAAAGTGACCATGACCGAGGTGCCCATACCGGTGGCCTACGGGCCTGCATTTGAAGGGGAGCGGGTTCGCGGCGACGATATCTATCTCGAAGCAGGCGGCGGCCGGACAGCCATGGTGGAGTATTCCGTCCTGAAGAACATGAACGAGGTTGAGGATGGAAAAATCGAGGTTGTCGGCCCCGATATCGGCGATATCAAGGCAGGCAGCAAGCTGCCGCTTGCCATCTTTGTGGAATTTGCCGGCCGGCAGATGCAGGAGGATTTTCTGCCGATTCTGGAGCGCCAGATACATCACCTCATCAATTACGCACAGGGGCTCATGCATATCGGCCAGCGCGATATTTCATGGCTGCGTGTTGCAAAACAGTCCGTTGACAAGGGCTTCTCATTAAAGCATATCGGCTCCATCCTGCACACCATGTTTCATAAAGATTTTGGCACCATATTTGACAAGGTTCAGATTACCCTGCATACCAATGAGCCTGCAGTGAAGGCGATTTTGCAGGAGGCGCGCGATGCTTTTAAGAAACGCGATCTGCGCATAGCAAATATGACGGACGAAACCGAAAACATTTTTTATTCCTGCACGCTGTGCCAGTCATTTGCCCCCTCCCATGTCTGCGTCGTTACGCCCGAGCGCACGGGCTTGTGCGGCGCCTATAACTGGCTGGACTGCAAAGCCTCAAATGAAATCAACCCGACCGGCCCCAACCAGCCCATTGAAAAGGGCGAAACACTTGATGATATGCTCGGGAGCTGGGCTGGCGTCAATGCATTTGTCAAGCAGCATTCCCGCGGCAAGGTCGAGGAGGTGAGCGCCTACAGCATCATGCGCAACCCGATGACCTCCTGCGGCTGCTTTGAGTGTATCGCAGCGGTTCTTGATAAATGCAACGGTATCATGGTTGTCGATCGGGACCATGCCGGCGAGACGCCTTCCGGGATGAAGTTTACAACGCTTGCAGGCTCTGTGGGCGGCGGTGCGGTAACGCCCGGCTTTATCGGACACAGCAAGCATTATATCGGCTCAAAGAAGTTTCTGAAAGCCGAAGGCGGTATCAGCCGGCTGGTCTGGATGCCCAAGCGTCTCAAAGATGAACTCAGTGAAAAAATCAATGAGCAGGGCAGCCGCCTGGGTGTGGAAAATCTTGCAGACCGGATTGCCGATGAAACCATCGGCATAACCCAGGATGAGATACTGCCATTTCTGAAGGAAAAGAAGCATCCGGCCCTTGAACTGGAAGCTATTGTGTAAGGTGTGCAGGCCGGCCATCATCCGGCATGCTCCGTGAACTGTTTTTATAACGTATCAGAAGCGCTTAATCGCAGGAGTCGCATATGGCTTTAACCGGAATGGATATTTTTAAACTGCTCCCGAAGACAAACTGCCAGGAATGCGGGGTTGCCACCTGTCTGGCGTTTGCCATGAAGCTTGCCGCAGGCCAGGCGGAGCTTGACGCATGCCCCTATCTTTCCCCCGAAACACGAGATAAGCTCGAAGAGGCATCCGCGCCGCCAGTGCGGCAGGTAGTCATCGGCACGGGTGATCAGGCGCTTAAAATCGGCGGCGAGACAGTTCTTTTCAGACATGAAAAGACTTTTGTTAATAACCCGGGCATCGGACTTTTACTTCATGATGCCATGAGCGATCAGGAAATTTCCCGCAAGCTTGAAACATTTACAAAGCTTGCCTATGAGCGCGTGGGGCTTATTCTGAAAGCCGATATTGTCGCCGTCAAGTCACGGAGCGGCGACGGGCAGAAATTTACCGGCCTCATTAAAAAGGTGATTGATGCGGGTTGTACCAAGCTTGTTCTTATGGCCGACAACCCCGAGGTGCTTGCCCAGGGCGCTCGCGCTGCTGCCG
>JAFGCP010000316.1 GCA_016932595.1 Deltaproteobacteria bacterium | reverse complement strand
GGGCCTTGTCGATATTGGCCGCATTGTCGTCAACAAGCAGTATGCTTTCCGGGGGGCTGCCCAGCTGTGCTGCCACAGCATCAAACAGATCGCCGCGGTATTTGCTGGCATGCAGGTGAAAGCTGTTAAAGACGGGATCGAAACAGGCAAAAAAGCCGTCGCGCCGGTCAAGCTCATCGAGCCAGTTGGTCTGATCGCTGAGTATGCCCACCCGAATGCCGCTCCGTCGCAGGCGTTCTGCTGCATCAATCATTCCAGGCCGCAGGATGAATCGGTCGAGTATTTCGGCCCGCAGCTCAGCGTCGGCCTGGGCAAGGCTGTATTCCCGGCGAAGGCGGGCCCAGAAGCCAGCCTCATCGATGTCCCCGGTAAGATAGCCCGCATCGGCTATGATGCGGCATACGTCCTGGTAAAAGGCCTCGGGGTCACGCCCGTTATTCCGGGCGATGGCAAGGAGCCCGGCGCGAAAGCCCTCCTCGGCAATTACGCCGCCGTAGTCGAACAGGAGAGTGGTGATCATATGCGCAGCATTTATTGTTAAGGATTATAGCCATAGAAAGGCTGTAGACTGTAGGCTGAAGGGAATAAGCCGGTAAACATACAGCCTTACAGCCTATAGCCTACAGCCTAAACTTTAAACTTCCCCTTTTCGTAAATGACGGTTTTTTTGCCGTTTGCAAGCATTGCCGTCACCACCTTGTCCTCCGTGTTCACCAGGTCCCAGTGCAGGGCCGAGTCATTGAAACCGAGAGCGATTTTTTTTTGCGGCTTCAGTTCAGCCGGGTTGCCTGCATAGGTGTCGGAATAGGATGAGCCGACAGCTATGTGGCAGTTACCGTATGCGCCGCCGTAGTTTTCATCGTAGAGGGTATCAGCCATGAAGCGGTCTATTTTCGAAAACCTGATATCAGTCAGCGAGAATTCGCCCACCCTGCATGCGCCCGCGTCCATGGCGAGCTGCTTTTTTACAAAGTCGGGATTCATCCGGGCGTCGACCTTGACGGCAGAACCCTTTTTGAACTCGAGACGCACGCCCTTCACCAGATTGCCGCTGCGGTAGGACGGCTGATTGGCGTAGTAGACGCCCTCGGTGCCCCGCCAGTCGGGGGAGATGAACAGCTCAAAGCTCGGTATATTGTGGCCTGATATGCCGATCCAGCGGCGCTGCTCGCCGTGGGCGATGGTCAGATCAATAGTCTTGGACTCGATTCGATAGGCCTTGATCTTCATGCTGTTGAGCCATTTTTTTATTTCCTGCGCGTTTTTAAAAATTTTCTCCCATGCGGCAACGGGGTTTTTTGCATTCAGGTAGCAGGCCTTTACGACCTGATCTGTATATTGCCGCAGCGGCATGCCCGCATGCTTTGCCACTTGAGGTGTGGGAAGTGTGCACAGGGTCCAGCCCAACTTTCCCTCTTCCTCTCGCTTGAACATGATGTCTTTGAGGGGTTTGCGGGCTATCATCGTCTTTGCGATGCGGGCTGAATCGATGTCCTGCAGATGGGTGAGCGATTCGGGCGCATACAGAAAAATGCTGCCGTTTAAACTGGCATACAGCTCCCGCTCGCCCGGAGCTTCAAAAACCAGCTGTTTGTCATTGGCCATTTTATAAAATGTGCGCTCCATGGTTGCCGTGGCAAGCAGGCGCGTGACCGGGTGCATACCCCAGGCAAGCAGCCGCTCCTGCAGGATTTCGGCAAGCCGCAGGGCCGGCAGATTATAGCGCACCAGCACGACATCGTTTTTTTTGTATGTCTGCACCCTGGCGGTCTTCAGGCCCCAGATGAGCACATCGGCATAGTTGTTGAGCTGTTTTTCAGTAAGCATGGTGGTTTCTCCTTTTGTTCGGGCATGACAATCAAGAAACAAGAAATCTCAGGGGCAGGTTTAAAACCCGCCCCTCAACCTTGGATTCTAAAAATAGGTAAGTATTCCCTGCTTGTCAACGCAAAAACAGGCGGCGATACATCCTGGCGCATTCCTGCTTCCCCAGAGCATTGCGTTTCCGTCGTCATAATGGTATTGTTTAACAGGGCTGAAAAGCTTGTTTCGGCTGCGGATATACCCGGAAGGCCGCGGCTGTGAGCCGCTGCCGGAGCAGACGCGGAACATCATGCGCCAGGGTTTGTACAGGAAGCCTTTCAGGCTGCGGAATGGCGGCTGTATGAGGAGTTTTAAAACTTTTTCGGCTTTGAAGTCTTATACTTAAAGCCCGGAGCTTTTTTTACTTCAGCCTGCTTTCTCAATTCGGGGTTTTCCCAGGTTCGCACAGGAGCATGATCTCGCGGGCCGCGCATTTTTATGATGAGGCCGTCAAGAAAACGCCTGAGCACCTGGTCGCCGCATTCTTTATAGTTCCGGTGGTCGGGCGCCCTGAATAAAGCGCCGAGCTCTGTAGCGCTCAGCTCCATGCCGGCGAGTTTCAGGATTTCAAGGATATCCGTGTCTTTGAGCTTTAAAGCGATTCTCAGTTTTTTTAAAATATCATTATTAACCATGTCGAGCCTCTTGTTGAAACCACTTCGTTTATTACCGGTGAATGCTTTGTTATCAGCTAGCTTTATAGTATAGTCTGCCGGCTGATGGCGACTGTTTTTTTCTGGTGTCTGCTGCATAGATAGTTTACCGAAAAGGATACTGTGTTTCCATGAAAGTCATAAGCCTCAACGATATGAAAAAAATGCCGGTAACAATGGATGGCGCCGAGGGCGTCTGCAAGCAATTGCCCCTGGCCGCAGCCGACGGCTCGCCGGTTTTCTCCTTTCGCGTTTTTACCATTGAGCCCGGTGGCCATACGCCGTATCACTCCCACCCTTTTGAGCATCTCAATTATGTGATTGAAGGCTCGGGCAAGCTGGTTCAGGAGAGCGGCGAGACCTATGCGCTTAAAAAAGGCGACTTTGCCCTGGTGCTGCCTCATGAGAAACATCAATACCGCAACAGCTCAGCAAGCGAGCCGTTTATTCTGATTTGCGCAGTGCCGAAGGAATATGAATAGATGCTGCGACAGATTTCAGAAGGGAGGATGCCGCCATCATCAGTCGCTTTGCATCATCCTTCACAAGCATATCAGGGCTTTTTTGTACCCATTATGAAGCTGTTTAGGAGGCATTGCTTTTTTTATTTATAAGGCATCCTGTGCACAAGAGGTAATTTTTTAAGGAAGGTGTTGTATGCGCAAACAATCCGCAAAAACTGTACTGGTTTTGCTGCTGGGCTGTGTTCTGCTTGCCCCGCTTCAGGCGACTGCCAATGCTCCTGCCTGTCTTACCGGAGAGAACATCGCGTTTCCCTGCGCGGCCGATGCCGATTGCGGCGCCGGTGGCATCTGCTGCACCGGCACGACAGACAGTGATAATGACAGCTTTGGCGATGACTGCGACTTCTGCAAAGGCAAAGGGCAGTATGATCAGGATGAGGACGGCCTGTGCGACGGAGAGGACAACTGCCCCACCGTGCCCAACCCCGGCCAGCAGGACAGCGACAATGACGGCATCGGTGATGTCTGCCCGGGGCAAGTGGAAAAATTTGCCCCTGTCGCGGTTTTCAAAGGCAGCTGGTATGACATGGGCCGCCAGGCAGGGTTCAGGTACGCGAACCTGGTTATGAGTTTCGGCAATCTTTTCGGAACGGTCGTGAACTTCAGGCCCATTCCGGCATGGACAGCACAGGCATATTATGACGCCATTGAAGACCTGCTGCCGCGGAGCTACAAGGACCATCTTGACGGCATGGCCGACGGTCTTGCTGAGGCCTTCCCGGTGCTGAACCGCGAGGCTGCCTGGAGCAT
>JAFGCP010000315.1 GCA_016932595.1 Deltaproteobacteria bacterium | reverse complement strand
GCTGTCGGTGTCGGTGTGGCTGTCGGTGTCGGTGTGGCTGTCGGTGTCGGTGTGGCTGTCGGTGTCGGCGTTTGAGCACTGGCTGCACTTAGAGAGACAATTTCATTGCTGTTCCTGCTTAGAGTAACACAGTTCAGCAAGCAGGTAACCAGCAAAGCCGCAATGCAACCGCAACAGGCCTGTAATTTTTTATGCTCCATGGCATGCCACACTACTATTAATTTATTATATACTATCATTTTTTTTTACTTTATTCAATAATATCCAGTGGCGTCATGGCTGCTGTCAAGCCCCACCTTGAGAACAAGGGTGTCGCGGACATGAAACACGACGGTACCCAGTTGAAGCAGCAACGATTCATTAAGCTTTTTAAATTTTTGCCGCTCCCGCCTGCTGATGATAATATAGGCAGGCCGGTATTTAGCCAGAATATTTTTAACAGACGCTGCATTTTCACCTTCATAGACTGCTGCAATGTCCCGTGAGCGGAGGGTAACAGCCTCCCTCGATCCGCGCCAGAGCCACTCATGAACGGTCCAGCCAAGAATCGTGGGAAGTCCTGTCGCCATTGCCGTGATGCCGCAGTCGGTATAGCTGTCGCCGTCGGCTTCTACAATAACGGGCTGGCCCTGAACCGATGCCGAAAGCCACAGTATCATGAGATAATCCTCCGGTGATTCCCGCTCCAGAAATTTCAGGCCGTTAAGCCCCTGGCACCGTGAGAAAGCTGGCATTCCGTAGTAGCCGGGAATCGCCTTCAGGGGGTACAAAAGGGCAAGGCCAATGCAGACCCATAGAAGCATGCCCCATATCCGTCCCGGCACATGGCCGGAAAGCACCGGAAGCATTCGTATGGCTGTGCAGCCTGTCGCAATGCTCAAAAGAATAAAAGCCTGATAGGTCAGCTTGAACATGGTGTTTGCCCGGTGATGAGAGGGGATATAAATATCCTTGACGTAGATAAACTCAGGGGCGGCAATAAGGCAAAAAGCGGCAAGGCACAGCAGAAGCATAAAATAATCGGGCAATGACGAAGCCCCTTGCGTGCCTGTATGTTCTGGAAGTGGCTGCTCAGCGGCGCGGGATGCTGCACAGGCTGCAAGGGTCACAGCGAAAGCTGCCTGATACCCCCAGAGAACCGCAAGCTGATACAGCGGCGACCGGGCATGCACGAGGTTGATGCCGGAAGAAAAATTTTTGAAGTGAAGCAGAAAAGGCAGGGCGAAAAGGCACATTCCCGCAACAACCACTGAAAGCCGGGCAAGAGCTTGCCCGAGAGCCCGGGGGCAAGCCCCCAGAATGGCATACTGCCTGATGACCAAAACCGCAATGGCGAGCGCAAGATATATGGGGGCGTCCCAGCCATTGGTCATGATGAAAACGGAAAGAAAAAACGCCTGCGGCAGAAGGATGCTGAAAAATTCTCTTGTATATGGCGGCGCGCATGCCTCCTGATGCCGGGAAGCGGAAACAAGGGAGGCCAGAAGCAGGGCGAGCATCGTCAGCACAAAGGGAATATTGTTTACATGAGCATGCAGATCGGCGACAACAAAGGAATAGTGAGGAAATTCGTGAATCGTTTTGTCCTCCGTGGGCGGGTTATGCCCTATATAGCGTGTCGCGTCCGGATAATGGTACGGCTTTGCCGGCGTTTGGATGAAGCCGGCCCGGGCAGCCCCGGGTATGAGATATGCGTAGATTGCAGTATGAAGGCTTCCGCCGAAGGCCAGCAGGGCCCCGGCAATGGCGCCCGCTGCCAGACACTGCTTCAGTGAGTGCCTTTTCAAAAGGAAGAGAGCATTTGCCGCCAAAGAAAATCCGAGGGACGCCGTCAGCGCAAACAGCGTTCCTATCATCAGGTTGTAGGCAACTGGCGCGGGGCATCTTGATAGCCGTGTAAGAAAAGCGCAGACATAATGGCCGAAGTAGTAGTAGTTGACTGTCTTGCCGGCAAACCACATATCTGCCGGCGGCATATGGCCCGAGCGCAGCAGGGAGGCGACAAAGCCGTAGTCCATAAACTTTTCAAGGCCGCGAATATCGGGCTGCAGGCTGCGTATATACCACCAGAGGGCAAGCAGCGCAGTAAAAAGCAGTTCCTCGCCGGCAAGCACGGCAAGGTGATTCTTTACCGGGGCTGCACAGCCACAAGGAAAGCATCTCGCAAGGAGCAGGTTGCAGCAGAGCCCTGCCCCTGCGCATGCAGAGACAAGGCCGGCTGAAAAATCGGCAAGCCCGAGCGAAGAAAGCAGCCATCCGGCATAGGCGCAAGCTGCTATGCCGATGGCCTTTGCAAAAAGATAGCCGCCGTCAAAAAAACCCGGCAGCAGCCTGCGGGTGAGTGGAAGGAATGCGGCTCCCAAGAAAAAGAGGCAGCACCACCAGGACAGGCACATGCGCAAGGTTTCAGCCATCGCTTAAATCCCCGACTTCATACACGATTGTTGCGCCGTTGCAGCAGGCAGCCTTCCAGTGCCGTGCGCCCGGGGCTGCAAACTTGTCAAGCCCGGGGCCCGGATAATAGATGCGCTCAAGTTCGCCCACAATGATAAAAGAAATTCCGTAGCGCCGGAGAAATGCTGCTGCCGCGGCTTCATCTGTTGTCGTGTAAAACTGCCGCACCTCTTCTATCCTGCCGTACACCCAGTGGCTGGGCACGGTATTTCTCTGCTGGCGCTGATGCCAGGACCATCCGATCACAGCGGGCAGCCCCGTGTATATCGAGAAGCGGCCGCCCCAGTGGTACTCGGGCGTATGGGCCTCCACAATAACCGGAAGACCCCGGGCATGCTCCTGCATCCACAAAATCGCGCCGTAGTCATCGCTCAGTTCAATGGCTCTGCCCTGCTCAACATGCCGTGCATGGCGCATATAAGCCATGCCATCAAGGCTTGCAGCGGGCATCCCTGAAAAACGGTCGGCCAGCTTATCGGGTATCGCCAGAACCGGATACAGCGCTGTGGCGCTGAGCAGCAGCGCGAGCATGGCTATCCATAGCTGCCTCCAGGGCCGGTCCAGGGCTTTTATCTGCGGCATAAGACGAATCAAAGCCAATGTCGCCGCAAGGCCCCAAAAAACCCAAACCTGAAGATATGTTTTGAAAACAGTGTTCATCCTGCCCACGTCGCCCGAGAGCGCCGCGCATTCGACCGTGAGACACAGAAGCCCGCCGATTAAAAACAGCAGCGCTTCGATGCGCTGCGACAGCGGGCGCTCCCGGCCTGCCAGCAGCGGCATACTCAAAGCCGCAAGGGGCAATATGAGGGCTGCGGGCTGCAGGTTAAGAACACAGCCTGCTGCAGCACTGGTCACGACTAGCAGCACGGCCGCGAGCAGCCAGCGGGCTGGCCGGGAAGAGCTCCGGATGCTCCGCGCAGCTTCAACTGCATATGAGGAAACAAAAATATAAAGAAAAAGCCCCCAGTGTACGAGAAAGGCTGAAATGGGCGTCCGCGGTCCCTTCCACAGGGTGAATGCGCCATACCCTTGAGCATACCAGCATGAGAACGGATAGTACAGCCCGTAGCAGAGCAATACAAAAGCCGCCAGGCACACAAGCGTTCGGGCAGCAGAGCCCGCAAAATGGCATATGCCGCCTGATGCGCTCCGGCGCTGCCGCCAGACATACCAGCAGAGGGCAAGGCCGCTCAGGCCGCAGGCTGCGGGAAAGTTCCATGCATTGATGACCCGCATGGAACCGGCGATCAGGGCTCCGGCAAGCAGCACAGAGGCAAAATGCCAGCCCGTCAACGGAGCCTGAGCACGGGCTTTCCCCGAGGCGCGCAATGCCACCGACAGGGCCCATGCCAGAGAAAGCGCGAAAACCGGCAGCACGAAAAGGTGGGCATGAAGATCCGCGTGGAGGACGGTAAAAAACGGAAATTCGGTAATGGGCGGGACATCGCCCTGCCCCGGGATGATCCGGCTTGCAGCCCAGTACCATTCGCCGGGGGAAATGAGAAACTCTCCGCCGCTGAGCAGCGACTGCAGGCCGTTTGCAAGAAGAGGAATGACGCCAAGATTGCCGGCAAGGGCCAGTGCCGCTGCTGCCCCCATGCCCGCGGCCCAGGGGCTTTGCAGCGCCCAGCGAAACGCGCTGGGGGCAGGCGGCACGTTGGAAGGTTCGGGGGGCGCATCCTCGGCCCGCAGGTTCCAGCCCAGGGAAAATGCGGCAAGAACAAGAAAGCTGAAAATAGTCGGCACGATTAGATTATAAGCCACCTGCGGAGCTATGCCCATAAGCTTTGCCGGCAGCCCGAACATGAGAAAGCCGTAATAGTAATAATTCATGATTCCCCCCGCATACCACGGATCATACGGCGGGAAATACGGGCTTTGCAGCACAGCATTAAAATAGCCAAAGTCCATGGGTTTTTCCCCGCCCCTGAACGGATGCCACAGATCGGGATTAAATATGCGAAGCGCAAGGCTAAAAAGAAAGGCTGCAAGAGCGAGCGCTTCAACTCCCGCAAGATACCCCCGGGGAAGGCGAAGGGCCTGAAAATTTTTTCTGCCGAAAAAGAGCCCGCAGGCAACTATGAGCAGAACGGCGAACAGCAGAGCCGGCCGGTCCATCGCGATGCCGCATGAGCCTGCCAGCCACGCAATCCAGGCAAAGGCGAGAAGCCCCGCGATCCGGGCAAGGGGATAGCCTTTGTCGTGCAGCCCGGGGAAGCACCGTATGACCAGAGGATAGGCCGCCGCACCCAGGGCGAATATAAACAGGTACCAGACAAGGGAGCAGGCGGCCCCTGAGCTTTTCAGCATCTTGCTTCCCGCAAATATGCTTTGCCCTGCGGCAGCGCTCTTCATGGCGGCAAAGCGTTCTGCAGGGAGCATGATATCGGTTGGCTTGAGGGGAACCGAGGCAAGCGGCAGTTTCTGCATGCGCGAAAGGTCGACTGCTGCAAGGGCCGCGCGGCACTTCGCCGAACTGTACGCAGGGCTCTTTTGAAAAATAAAAACCTTCGGGTGATCGTACACGGTGAAGGCTTCCTCGGCGGCCTGATCATTGACGGCCAGCCCGCCGATGCCGGGGAAGGATTCAAATACCGCGACGCAGTCATAGCCGAGGCTGCCGCGCACCATGCTCAGGCTCGCACTGCGGCACCATTGCTCAACGGTTTTTTCAGGAGGGCAGCCCAGGAGCAGGCGATAAAAAGCCGTTGTCAGGGGATAGCGCTCGGGCAGCCGCGGAATCGAGCCCCACTGCCTGCTTGAGCTGATGCACAGGACATCGGCCCGGTCGAGCACTGAAAGCATTCGCGAAAGTTTTTCCGGGCCGTCATCATGATAAAGCTCGAGGTTCAGAAAGTCGCCGAATGTCCGGACATAGCCTTCATAGCCCTGCGGCCGCACGGGCAGCGCATCGTCCCAGGAGCTTTCACAGGCAATGCGGCTCCCTTCAAGAACCATATCGCCTTCAGCAGCATCGCGCAGTATAAGTATCAGCATATACTGCTCACCGGGCGATGCGCTCACCGGCCCGTCAAAGCGCATATAAAGAGCATGCGCCTGCCCGGAGCCGTCCGTTCCCCGCTGAACTGATGCTGCAGCTGTTGCAAGGATTTGGTCCGTATGGGCTCTGGAGACCAGCGCGGCGTACAGGGTTTTATCGGCTGGCAGGCCGGTCATGTCTGCGGCATGGGGTATGGCGATGCCCTCAAGCACTCCCGCCTGCTTCACGGCAAAGTCAATCAAGAAGGGCTCCCCGTGGCTGATCCTGACCGTGTTTGCTGCCGTGAGCGGCTGCGTTACGGCCCCACTCGGAGCCAGAATCCGCATATTGACCGCGGATGCAATATGCTCATGCATCCAGAGGGAGGCGGCAACGCGCGTATGCTGCCGCATATATATTCTTACAAATGCCGCTGCCCGGGCTACAGCTGTCACGCCCAGAAAAATCACGAGGGCGGCGCAGGCATACCGGCGGAGACGGCCGCAGCTCCAGCCCTGCAGGAAAGCCATTGCACCCTGAGCAAACCGGGGCGATTTTTGCCGTTCAGATGATGCTCGGCAGTGGGCCTGAAGGCCGCAGGCTGCCCATGCCGCGGCAATAATACAGCCGGGATAGGTAAGCAGCTGATAGCGCATGGTCGTGTTCCAGAGGCTGGCCATGATAAAAAAGTTACCAAGGGTCCAACCCAGTATGATGGCGTGCCTGCGCCATGAGCCCTTTGCCACATGCCAGCAAAGGGCGATAAGCGCCGCTGCCGCCACAAGGGCCTGAACCGCTCCCATGCCCCAGACGGTCAGGTTCGCTAGCGAAAACCACGGCGGACGGCGGGCCCACTGAAGCGACGGCGGAAAGTCTACCAGGCCTGAGGTAAGGGATGACAGCTCTTTGATGCTTTTAAGCCAATCGGGGCTCAGGGACCATGAAAAAAATCCCGGCCCTAAAAACGCATAGGGCTGGCATACTCTGAAAACCACGCAGGCTATCAGGGCACCGGGACCAAGCCAGGGCAACATCCGCACAAGCTGCCGCAGGCGGCTGCCGCGCGGAGCTCCTGCGCTGCGCACAGCCATGGCTGCCGGCAGCAGCAGCCCGGCCAGCCCAAAGCTCAGCTTTGACGCAAGGCACAAGCCGAGAAAAAATGAAAAAAGCAGGCACTCGCGAACCGGGAAACAGTCATGCTCCCTGCCGGCAGCAGCAGCCCCGGGCAAAGAAATCCCCACAGACAGATACAGCAGGGGCAGCGAAAACAGCAGGGCAAAAGTATCAACAATAAAGAAATGCGAAAGCTGGATAAACAGAACATTGCACGCAGCAAAAAGCGCGGCCCAGAGGCCGGCAGCCGTTCCGTACAGCCTGCGGCCGGTGCAAAATATAAGCAGTACGGAGGCCAGGTTGCAGAGCCCCGAGAGAAATCTGCCGAGAAGATGAATGCGGTCATAACCGGTGAACCCTGTCGCTTCGGCCAGATAGCGTACGATGATCAGCGGCAGCGTGCCGTAAACATAAAAGGAGTGACCTGCATTAGCAGGATTGAGCCGTGAAGCGCCCGTATTGAAATACTCTGCAAAGCTTGCTGCTGGCTCAATGGCTGCGGCAACCATAGTGAGAAAGCGCTCATCAGGATGCAGGTGCGTGCCCTCATCCCAGTTGAGACCGGTGAATCTAAAAATTCCCGCGAGAGCCAGTATGAGCGCGAGAAGAGCTGCTGTTTTAATTCCGTTCATGGTTTCGCATGGGTGGTGGCTTCGCCGCATAAGCAGCCTCGCGAAGCACTATCTGCTGCCCTGCGCATGCCCCAGAATTGCTGCCGATCCTTGCATGAGTAGTGCTGGCATACCATGGGCTGTAATCGGGCAGTGTCGCTGTTTTCAAAAAGCACTTCACCCGAGACGTCAACTCCCACCCGCGTAGCGGGTGGCTTGGATTCCCCTGAAAGAAGAAGACACAAGCACTGAGCGCCAGGTTGCCTTTTGCCTCCACCATACCCCTTCTCCGGGCCGGCAACCTTTGATCATCGCATACGGGTTCGAAATATAATTGTTTGGAAAAACCCTTGCAGGGAAGCTTTGAAAAGCTTCCCTGTGTTCATAGAAGCCCCTCCCTTTTTTCTGTCTGCATGAGGAACGGGCACCTCTAATACTCTGAGTTTTTTCAGGCTGCAAAATCCTGATAAAATCAGATTCGGCGCAAAAGTGCCCTCTGGAATCCGGCTTAAAATATCCTTGAAAACGTCTGTTCTGAAAAGACGATAGGGAGAATTAACATCCCAAACCCGAAACCCGTAAAAAACACGAATAACCCACCGGGAAGCCCAGCTGATTATTTTTCTTGAAAGCGGCTGTCGCCGCTGTTCCCGGCGCCCTAATAAAAAGTCAAAGCTTTCGCGCTCGCCCCAAAACCTGTAAAATGATTCAGGCCCCATATCATTATCTGAATCTATTTGAAAAATCCAGGGGCTTTCCCGGCTGGCTTTTTGGTACCCCATTAAAATGGTGGGGCCATGCCCCGCATTGGACTTATTAATAAAAACAATTTCCGGGAATTCAACAGACATGCTGCTCAAAATTTTTCCTGTTTGATCTTGTGAGCCATCATTTAAAACTATAATTTGAAAGTTGATATGCCGTTTCTTTAATTCCTTAATCCACCCCAGTAAAACTTCCCGGATGCATGCTTCTTCATTATATGCAGGCACAACCACGGTAAGCTCAGGGCTCATTTTTATTCCTTATTTTTGTCTCAAAGGTGTGTAGCGCCATCTCAATCACCTGATGCATATCAGCATAAACATACTTTCCAAGGCGCCCGCCAAAAAGAACTTTATTTTCTTTCTCTGCAAGACGCTCGTATTTTTTAAAGAGCTTTTTGTCGTTTTCAGTGTTGACCGGATAATACAGGGCATCGTTTTCAGTCGCGGATTTTGCATACTCTTTAAATATGATTGTGCGGCCTGAATACTGCCTTTCCGGATGAAAGTGCTTGAATTCATGAATTCTCAAGTGGGGAATTTCCTCGTCCGCATAGTTCATGACACTGGTTCCCTGGAAATCATCTTTCTCAAAGCATTCCTTTTCGAAGCGGGCAGACCTCCACCCCAGCCTTCCCATTCGGTAATTGTAAAAGCGATCGATCGGCCCCGAATACACAATGCGAGTATCTGCTGGAATCCGTGATTTCAACTGCATAAAGTCAACTCCCAGCTGGAGGGAAATAAGCGGGTGTTTTAACATTTTCTTAAAAACCCTGCCGTACCCCTCAAGCGGAATGCCCTCGTATACATCAGAGAAATATCTGTCGCTGTAGCTGTAGCGAACGGGGAGCCGTGTAATAATGTCTGCCGGCAATTCTCTCGGTGACGTCTGCCACTGCTTGGCCGTGTACCCTTTGATAAATGCCTCATACAGCTCTCTGCCGATCAATGAAACAGCTTTGTCTTCCAGGTTGGCAGGGTTGGTAATTTTCTCCCTTTGTATGAGCCCACGTAAAAAGCTTTGGGCCTCTTCGGGGCTGAAATTTTTTTTAAAAAATGAGTTGATGGTCATGAGGTTGATGGGCATGGAATAAATTTGATTCCGATAGCAGGTTAAAACCCGATGCCGATAGCCGTTTAAAGACATAAATGGCTTCAAAAACCCCATCACCTTCGAATTCGAGGTGTGAAAAATATGCGATCCGCACGTATGGACTTCAATGCCTGTTTGCGGGTCGATTTCAGAGTATGAATTTCCACCGATATGCATTCTTTGATCAATCACCAGGACATTTTCTTCAAGCTCCTCGGCTATTTTTCGCGCGATAACAGAGCCATAAAACCCTGCGCCAACAACTAAAAATTTCAACCCCTGCAAGTCCATTGATTCACAAACTTTCAATAGTGATGCTCCCCGCCTACAAGGAGGGGCTCCCGGAGCTTATTTTTTATATTTCAATACGTGCCGGTCAAACCACCACCGCCGGAGATGGTGGTTGCTTATCATGGCTCTAAAAAACCCTCTGTTACCAGCCTTTAAAAGGCTTTCGCCGAAAAAGCAGACTCCCGGTGAGGCTGCATTTTGGATCAGTCAACAATGCAAAGGAGACACCTGCCCAAAGCAGAACGCTCCCGGTTGTAAAACGCTTCACTGTATGCGATGCGGCCTTCTCCGGCTTCAGCTCTTTTTTGGCTGCCCTTAAAATACACCAATTCGGTTTTTACTGCGTCAAAAAATGCTTTGGCAATGATAATAATTTTCTTTCTGCTGTGAGCATAGTATTCCACGGGGCCTGCCATCACCCCATTCTTGACAACGAAGCGAATTCTGATACTATTCAAAAAACCGTTTCTACGGTAGTCGGAAAACATGCCCGGGTGGCGGAACTGGTAGACGCAAGGGACTTAAAATCCCTCGACCGCAAGGTTGTACGAGTTCGATTCTCGTCCCGGGCATTACTTATTAAGACACAACTGGTTAGCCGATATACGGCTAACCAGTTTTTGCATTCTGAGGGGCTTTCGTCAATGTTTTGGCCAGCATAGTAAGCTCCTTCAAGAATTCGTCTTGTGATGAAGAAAATATAGGATGGGGGCAATTGTGCGTCAAGGCAAAAGCCGGCAATAATGCAACTAAAATCTAGTTGCATTATTGGGCAGAGCCGTTATAATTATAAATGCATGAGCAAAAAAGACAAACTCCTTAAACGGTTTTTATCGTTGCCGGCCGATTTTTCATATGCCGAACTGGCGCGGCTCATGAAATGGCTCGGGTACAATGAAACACAATCTGGCAAAACATCGGGCTCGGCAGTGGCCTTCATAAATAAAAAGACAAAACATATTGTCAAAATCCATAAACCACACCCGAAGCCTGAATTAAAGGGCTATCAAATACGGGATATTATCGAGGAATTAAGGCGCAAGGAGGTCATAAAATGAAAGACGTGCTTGAATATAAAGAATGTATAGGGTCGGTGCGTTTCAGCGCAGAAGACGAAGTTTTTCATGGCAAAATAGAGGGCATTGACGACCTTGTTTCCTATGAAGGCACAACCGTTGCCGAATTGAAAAAAAATTTCCGCAATGCTGTTGACGATTATATCGTTCTCTGCGGTGAGGCTGGCAAAAAACCTGCTAAATCCTGCAAGGGAACATTTAATGTCAGAATACCGGTGGATTTACATCAGGCTGCTGTGAGAAAAGCAACGCTTCTGGGCGTCTCGCTCAATCAGGTGGTTAAATCGGCGCTTGAACGCGAGGTGTTTTCAACCGGCAAAGGGGTTCATGCGTGAATCCCGCAGCAACTCTCCAATTGGATTAATAAACATACGGATTTTTCTGCGGTAAAAAACCGATACTGGAAATAGAATCGCCAGCCTTCACCGCCTCCTACCAGTCTGATAAGTTTATATAAAACCCGCTTTGCAAATCTCACAGGCATCCACAAATTATATTTCATTAAACTTAGGAGAAATGGATTTTCTCACAAATTCCTATTTGAACGATACGCAATTAGCTTAAAATCCCTCGACCGCAAGGTTGTACGAGTTCGATTCTCGTCCCGGGCATTGCAGTAAAATAAAAGGGTTTGCCGGAAGAAATGGCAAACCCTTTTTGCATGCCCGATGCACGCGGTGCTTAAAATAAGGCAACGGGAAGCTCAGCCGTGCAGTTATCCACGATCACTTCATATATATCCCCCACCGTCTGATTCCTGCCTTGCACAAACACCAACGCAATGATCAGTTTTTTACCGAGAGCTGCCTTGAGCATTGTTTTAACAGTATCGGTGCCCCAGTTGATTGTGGTGGCCTGTGAAAAAGCCGCGTTTTCATCTCCCCGGAGAACCAGTGCCTGCAGCTGCGTAAAGGTGCTGATCACCTTGCTCAGCCTGCGAGGGAAAATTTCCACCGTGCAGGATTCCGCCGGCACAGTAGTGGTTGTCGTGGTCGTGGTCGCAGGAGACTCACCATACACCTGGGTAGGATAGCACTGACCTTTGTTATAAAAACACCACGGATTTGTAAATCCCTGGGCTCCGGCGCGATAGTACACAGTAAAGCCGCTTGCGCAAATATTAAAAGGGCCATACTCCTCACAATACGAGTAGGGAAAAGAACAATAAGTGCTATATGTTATATTCGGTCTATTCCCCTCAAAATATGCGCCTGTCAAATCCCTGCAATCATAAAAAGAACCATAGTTTGCAGTAGAGCAGGAATAATCTAAAATAGGACAGGACCCCGGCGGCCACATATCGCTCGGTCTACAAATCCCTACACACTTAAACACTTTACCGTACATGCTTGTAACGCTATCGGGTATGGTCACGCTGATTAAGCCGTTGCATTGATAAAAAGCACCATCCCCAATGCTCGTAACACCTTCTGGAATTATAAACTCAACATCATTTTTTCCGGAAGGATACTGAATAAGCGCTGTCTTGTCTTTGCTGAAGAGCACCCCATCCTGGCTGCTGTAGGCTGTATTGCCTGCATCAACCTGTATGCCGGTCAGTCCGCTGCACCCTGCAAAGGCATGCCCCCCAATGCTTGTTACACTGGCCGGTATGCTCACGCTGCTCAAACCCGTGCAACCAAAAAAAGCAGATGCCCCAATGCTTGTGACAGTGCCCGGTATGGTGACGATGGTCAATCCGGTGCAATTATCAAACATCCCACTTGCAATTGTTGTAACACCGTCCGATATGGTCGCGCTGATCAGACCCGTGCAGTTTTGAAACACCTGTTTCCCTATACTCGTAACGCTGCCCGGTATGCTCACACTGGTTAATCCAGTGCACCCATTAAACGCATAATCCCCAATGCCCGTAACGCTATTCGGTATGGTAACGTTGGTCAGGCCGTCGCAACCCAGAAACGCACTCCAAGGCTGCGGCGGAACGAACGCGCTCCCATTAGTTGTACCACCCCCAATGCTGTTTACCGGCATGCCTTCTATGGTATCCGGAATCACAACTGCGCCGCCGGAACCGATATATTTGACAATTCTGACTTTTCCATTATCTGCATCAAACACAAAATCACCCGATTGGATGCCGGCTGTATAGCATTCTCCCTCATCATAGCCGCCGGGCTCCGGAAAATCATCCCAATACGGGCACCAGGGATTTGAAAACCCTGTGCTGCCAAGAGTATAACAAACAACAAAGCCGCTTGCGTTAACAACAAAAACCCCTTGCCCCATAACCGGCGCATTTCCTAAAAAATATGCGGCGATCAAAGAGCAACTCCGAAACGCCTCAGCCCCAATATACGTAACGCTGGCCGGTATGGTCACGCTGGTCAAACCGCTGCAATATCTAAATGCATAATATTCAATTTTGGTAACACTGTTTGGAATAGTCACGCTTGTAATACTCACGCCATTTTCAAACGCGCTTGGCCCGATTGTCACCACAGGAAGACCGGTTATGTTATCCGGAATCACAACTGCTCCGCCGAGGCCGGTATAGCCGGTGATTTCGACAGTGCTATTGTCGCTGCTTGCAAACCCATATGTAAAATTTCCCCATTGGGCTGCAAAGGCCGGCGAGCACAGAAACATACAATAGATTAAGGATAGAATGAATATAGATTTTCTGAAGTGCATGGCCCCTCCCCTAAAAATAATTAATTCCTATTAACTATTTATATCTATGGCCTAATGGGGGATTTTGTCAACATTATATTTTTTATACAAACAAATCGTGAAACCAAGCATGGTGGGCAGCAAAAACAGCCCCCGGTGGGGTGAAAGGACGAGTACAGGGTTGGGTCGATTTACACACTGTTCTAAAATGTAACCCCCGGAGGAAGAGAAGCAGAGCAGGGCACAGGAGAAATTCCAGGCCCTGCTTTGCGTTCAAATTACTGCAAAATCTTTTTAAGCTCGGCAAAAAGCACGTCATTGCTGGGCTTGTCGGCGATATCATGAACATCGATGTAGCTGATCGCGCCCTTCTTGTCCACGACGAAGATGGCCCGCTCGGAAAAGCCTTCATCGCGCAAAATGCCGTATTGTCGGGCAACGGCGCCAAGGGGGTTGAAATCGCTCAGCAGCGGAAAAGAAATGCCGCCGAGATTTTTTGCCCATGCCGCAAGGCAGGGCACATGGTCGATGCTGATGCCCAGGACCTGGGCATTGAGTCCTGCGAAGCGTTCAAGCTCGGCTTCGTAGGACGGTATCTGGTTGGTTCAAACGGGGGTCCAGGCAAGGGGGAAAAACGCCAGTACCACGTTTTTGCCTTGAAGCTGGCTGAGCCGCACCTCGGTGTTGAGGTGACTTTTCAGACAAAAGTCCGGGGCCTGCTGCCCCACCTGTAGTTTCATATCCGCCTCCTGTGCATGGGGTTATGCGCTGCGCGCTTATTTTTAACAGTATAGATGCATTTTTTTGTTTTTACAGTACAAAATACACCGGACAGGGTATGCCCCTGCCTGCTTGACAGCCCCGCCAATTGTTCTATACTCTTCAGAAAAAAGAAAGAAGGTGTCTATGTTCCTGCTGCGCGTTATCTGCACCATGGTGGCGATTCTCATCATCGCCTATATGTTCCCGTCAATCATGTGGGTCGAAGGGGTGGTGTCGGCCCTTGCGGCGGCCTTTATACTGGGCATTGTGAACGCCATTGTCAGGCCCGTGCTCATTATTCTCACGCTGCCCATAACGCTTCTCAGCATGGGATTTTTTCTTCTCATCATAAACGGCCTCATGCTGGGCCTTGCTGCTTTTTTTGTGCCGGGATTCCATGTCAATGGCCTGCTCGGCGCCGTGATCGGCTCGGTGCTGGTAAGCATTGTCAGCTGGATCCTGTCGGCCACAGCAGGCGATAAATAGCGTCTGAACGAAAACCCTGAATCATGGATTTGTTGGGTTCGCCCTTTTGCACATACTTTTTCGGAAACATTTTTTTGCGTAAGTTGAGTTGAGATACGAAACCCAACGGTTTTTTCGGGCTTAACCCAACCTACAAAAAAAACGACTTTTCTTTTAGCAATGAAACAATAAACAGCACAAAAACTGCTGCCATGGCAAAAGAAAAAACCCCGGTAACTCCTGCTGTGCGCGCCCTGCGCGCGGCAAAGGTTGCATTCACGGACCATCTGTATGCCTATGAAGACCACGGCGGCGCGGCACTATCCGCCCGCGAGCTTGGTGTTGATGAGCACTGCGTCGTCAAGACTATCATAATGGAGGATGACCGGAAAAAGCCCCTTATCGTGCTCATGCACGGCGATTTGGAGGTCTCGGGCAAACAGCTTGCCCGCCTCACCGGAGCCCGCAGCATTACCGCCTGCACGCCTGAAACGGCAAACAAGCATACAGGCTATCTTGTCGGGGGTACTTCGCCTTTCGGCACGCGCAGCACCATGCCGATCTACATGGAAGAGACCATTCTTGCCCTTCCCCGCATATACATAAACGGCGGCAAGCGCGGCTATCTGGTGGGCATGGACCCCAAAGATGCCCAGCGCATGCTGAATCCAAAATTGGTAAAAGTCGGTCTTGAAAAATGATGCACTTGTAAAATATTAAAAAGGCTGTCATTGCCAACGCAATGAAGCAATCTCTGCAATTGCAGGGGCTCAAAATTTTGAGCCCCTGCGAAAAAACAATATCCACATAGTGCAGAGTGTATCCTGAGCAGCGACGAAGGGCTCGTTGCAATAACACGCCCGGGGTTTTTGACGAAAGCATCAAACATACTTTGCTGAAAGAGGCTGTAGTTATGGAAAAAATCGGTTTCATCGGCCTTGGCACCATGGGCGCGCCCATGGCCCTCAATATCCGAAAAGCAGGTTATCCCCTCTGCGTCTGGAACCGCAACCCGGCAAAGGCCATACCATTCAATAATCTCGGCATTACGGTTTGTGCCACCCCTGCCGAGGTTGCGGCAGGCAGTGATGTGCTTGTCATTATGGTATTCGGCCCCGAGGCTCTGCATGATGTGCTTCAGGGAGATTATGGCCTGTGTGAGAGGCTCAAGCCGGGCTGCACGGTTATTAACATGAGCACCGTGTCGCGCGAAGCGACTTTGGCTGCGGCGGCTGCTGTTGGGGCCTGCGGCGGGGTGTTTATCGATGCGCCGGTCGCCGGCAGCAAAAAGCCGGCAGAAGACGGAGCCCTGACGATTCTTGCAGGCGGCGAGAAGACCGTGATTGACCGCCTGACGCCCCTTCTCACTACCATGGGCAGGGTGGTTATCTACTGCGGCCCTGCGGGACAGGGCACGGCCATGAAGCTTTTCATCAACCTGTTCCTTGGAACCCTCATGCAATCCCTTGCCGAGGGGCTCTGCATGGGAGCAAAGCTGGGGCTCGGCATTCCCGACATGCTGTCTGTGATTGAAAACAGCGCTGTCGCCTGCCCCCTGTTCAAGGTAAAAGGGGCGGCCATCGCCGGGGGCGATTTCAATAAAAACTTTTCTGTTGATCTTTTATACAAAGACTTGAATCTGCTTCTTGAGGCGGCAGATGCACTGGGCGTTCCGCTGCCCGTTGCCTCAGCAGCCAGAGAGGCGTTCTCCGGCGCGCGAGCCCTGGGATGTGGCGACGAGGATATGGCGGCCGTTATTAAGGTGATTGAAGCGGTTACTGGCGCACAGGTGAGAAGCCCAAAGTAACTCCGGCTGTGGCGCGGCTCACCATCAGTTGGGCAGCTCCAGAATCGCCCTTGATTCCGGACGGAAACAAAGATTGTAAAACTTTTCCAGTATTATTTCTCTGTTCAGGGGCTTCGGAATGCAGTCATTCATACCGGCTTTCATATATCTTGCATAATCTTCCTTCAGAGCATTGGCCGTATATGCAATGATGGGGGTCATAATATTGTGTTGCCGAAGCATGATCGTTGCATCAACGCCGTTCATAATGGGCATTTGAATATCCATAAGTATAACATCATACTTATGGGGATCGGCCAGCACTTTATTGGTCGCTTCCAGCCCGTCATTTGCAGAGTCAACGGCATAGCCCGACTGGGTGAGTATTTTCATGGCAACCATCAGGTTGACGCGGTTATCATCAACAACAAGAATGTTGAGATTGTGTTTTATCTTTTCCGACAGAGAGTACCGCGTGAGGATTTCCCGGGGGCACTCCGCATCAAAATTTTCCGTTAACAGATGTTTGATGATCTCGTAGAAAGAAAGTTTTGAGCCGGGTTTCGAAAGGCAGCCGTTAAATCCCATATTCTGACATGCTTTTGCCGAGCCCCTGTTGGGCGAGGTGAATGCCAGAAGCGGGACATGCAGGCCGAAATTCTCCCGTATAAGCTCGATTATATCTGCAATATCCTCAAATGAAGTAGATACATCTATCACGAAAAGATCAACCCTGGCCTTGCTGATAATGAGCTCCTCGAATTTAGCGGAGACAGTATGAATGCTTCCGCAGGTAATGACATTCATGTTCGCCTGCTGGCACAGTTTTGATAAAATACCCAGATGTATTTTTTCAAAATCGAGAATAAAAACCGTTTTGCCTTCAAGATTGACATTGATGTCAGATTTAACCGTCTGCCATTTTTCAGCCTTGTTCAGCGTTATCGCGAAGTAAAAGCAGCTGCCTTTCCCTGGCTCGCTCGTAGCATATAAGTCCCCGCGCATCAGACGGGCAATGCTGCGGCATACATGCAGGCCCAGGCCAAGGCCCTTGCCCTGTTTTGTCAATGCCCCCACGCCCCTCTCAGCCATTTCAAAAATCGACTCTATCCTGTCCTGCGGTATGCCGATGCCGGTGTCCTGCACCTGAAACCGTACTTTAATATCATGTTCATGCTCATCCTCAACGTCGAGCATTACTTTTATGCTGCCGGATTTGGTGAACTTTATCGCATTGTCAAGCAGCTTCTGCACAATCTGCCTGATCCTGCTGGGATCGCCCTTCAGCAGGAAGGGAACCTGATTGGTAATTTCATGGTGCAATTCTATGTTTCTGCCGGCCAGCTTGGACTTTGTGTCCATTATAATATTGTAGAAAAGAAGCTCGACATCGAAACCGATATCGGCAATTTCAGTTTTGCCATTCTCGAGTTTCGCATAATCAATGACGTTGTTTATCATGCTGAGCAGATCTTCGCTGCTTTGCTTGATGACATGCAGCTGCTCTTTATACTCTTCCGTAATTTCCTCATTTTCAATCAGCAGCTCCGTAAAACCGCAAATGCCATTCATTGGTATTCTTACTTCATTTGAAATTTTCGACAGAAAGAACTCCTTGAGCTCTTTGGCCGACTCAGCCAGTTTTTTTGCTTTTTCAAGCTCGGCTTCCAGATTCTGTTTATCTGAAATATCCTTGACAAGGCACATTGAAGCAAGATGGTTGCCTCGTGCATCTTTCAGCAGACAGACCGTCTGCTGAACCGGAACCAGTTTTCCCGCCTTATCGACGTAATAGGTTGTCCAGTCTTTTATTTCCCCTGTTTTTTCTAAAAGAGAGAGCTTATTGAGGGTTTCGGTAAAATAATCATCGCCAATCTCAAACACCTGGCCGAGTTTTGAGGTATAGACTCCCTGGGTCGGCATGAATTCATTGGGCTTTTTACCCACAATTTCATTTCTTTCAAATCCGATAATATTCAGAAAAAAAGGATTTGCCTCCAGCACATGGCCCTTCAGGTCCGACAGTATGATGCCGGTTTCAACCTTGTCAAATACGCTGGATAAAAAAGATTTGGAAGATTGGAAATCTATTTCTGCACTCGAGGCCTGCATATAATGCTTACTCCCTTTTTTCTAAAAAACAGTACAGTGGCGGATAAACGCGTGCTGCCGCTTTTCGCGACGCGGCTGAATTTTTACGGCACAGGTACCGGCTCGTATTTGTCTTGAGAAGCCCGGAGCTTTTGAAGCCCCCGGCTTATGGTCATAACGCTGCAGGGCTTATTATAGGCCCGGCACAGTTTTTCAAGAGTCAAATCCTGCCGCTGCTCAACGGTTTTGCGCAGCCAGGCCAGATCCTGCTCCGACAGTATGCTTTTTCTCCCGCAGCGGTGGTTCTGCGGGTCGAGAATGCCCAACTTTTTGCGCTGGGCAAGTAATTTTTTCACCATGCCCAACGACACGCCGTAAAGCTCTGCTATCTCCTTACGGGTGCCTTCTCCCGCATCGCAGGCCGCGACTATGCTTATGCGAATTTGAATCGATATAGGCTTCACATGTATATCTATCGGACAATTTTTCTCCGGCTATAGTATTTTGTGAAGAGCCGGGCAAACTATTATTTTGATGCCGGCCACAACTAGTTTAGCCATGCTAATATTTTAACCATATACAATTGCAGGAAAGCGCTCCGTTTACGGATGAGCCCCGCTGAACAACCCTGATTCTTAACCGGTATCACATCCGCATCCCGGCCTTCTCCCCGGCCAGAGAATGTGCTGCAATTGCGTACATGGCAGGGCCTCCGTCACGACGGGCGACCGTTCCCATGGAACGCATGTGTTTTCAGTATATGCAGCACGATAAAGTACTCTGTTCGTCTCAATTTTTCATTATCTCCCCGTCTCTTGAAAAAACATTTTTCTGAAGGCGGTAACAATATATGCAAATTTAACTGCTTGAAATCGTTAATTTTTGACAATATATTTATTTAACATTCACCGTACATTTCTTAACGACACCTGATCTGCTGACAGTAAGAATAATGCAGGGCATTGTGCCCTCAAAAAGCCCCGTGAGAAACGCCATTTTCAGGAGAGAAGCTGCATGAAACACATTGCCTGGCAGGACGGTTTGCTGGATAGTGTTGAAAAGCTCTGTGCTGTTTTCCCGGCTGTTATAAAAAACCGGTGGAAGAATCGCCTTGTTTATAATGCTGAAAAAATAGCCTCCTATGAAGAATCACCCGCGGTGACCGATGAAATATTCTGGCGCGCAGCCTACGAGATTTTTCCCGGCGGATACGAGCCCCTTATACTTTCAAAAAAAGACCCTGAACGAATGCGCGCAGAGGTTGCCGCATCAAAATCCCAGGAGGATATTGAGCCGGGGAATGAGCCCCTGGGCATTACGCGCTGGGCTCATGCGCCCGGGCATGAGGCGGCAGCTCCATCGGGCATGAAAATACTTGCAGTAAACTCGAGCATGCGCAAGGGCGGCAATACCGATCTGCTGATTGACGAGGTGGTCCGCGCCTGCAGCGACGCCGGTTGCACGGTTGAAAAGCTGTATCTGGGCGATCTTGACATCAGGCCCTGCACCGGCTGCCGGGCATGCAGGAAAGGCGATGTGAAAACAATTTGCACGATCAAGGATGCTATGACCGCTATGCTGTATGACAAGCTGTATGAAGTGGATGGCCTCATCATCGGCTTCCCCATCTATACGGCGCGCGAAAACGCCATCATGGCAAATTTTATGGACCGGTGGGACTGCCTTTCAAACCCCGACCTTTCGCGAAAAATGCCGACCGGAAAAAAGGGGCTGGTCATTTCCACCTGGATGTGGCCCAACCCTTCGGCCTATGATACTGTTGTTGAGCAGATGGTCATCCTGCTCAGGCTGCACGGAGTGGAGACATCTGACGTGCTTACCCTCTCCGGCACGCGGGGCAAAAGGCATGGCCGGGGTGTTGTAAAAAATCATCCGCATATTCTTGCAACTGCCTACAGCGCAGGCGCGGATTTTTTAAAACAACTGGGCAGCAGGTGACCGTTGTTCAGGAAAAGCATTACAAGAGCTCGGCCCTTTCAGAAATCGGGTTCTTTTTTAAAGGTGGAACCCCAAAGCGGGCGCAGCCGGGCACAGGGAGTTTGTTGTAAAAAGCTTATTCTTTTTGTCTCTTTGATGCTGCTGTAAAAAAATGAATTTGATTTGCAAAAATACACCCTATGCACTATTAACTAAAAACAGACGCCTTTCAGCAGCTCAAACCGTTCATCGGGCGTGCAGCATGCGCGCAGTGCTCCGGGTCAGCCTTGAAGGAGAAAAACAATAAAAAAACAACTGATCAAAAAAAGGTCCGCCTGTATCCTCCTGGGTGTAGCAATCCCTTTCGTGATAGCGGTTTTAATCTCGATGAAGGTCGCGTCTATTGAGCATGAAGGGTGCACAAGCTGGGCGGCAATCGGAGATGCTCTTGATCCGAATATCAGGAGCAGCAAAGTCATACTCCATAAAAACAGGGACATGTCCGATACCCACACCATGGATATCAGGGAAATTGACAATGGCGCATACACCTACCTGGCCATTGCAGGGCATAATAAAGACAGCTCAAACACAACAGACGATAATCTTCTGGTCTGGGCGGGCGTCAATGAAGCAGGCCTTGCTGCGGCAAGCAACTATGTTGGAGGAATCAATCTGTTCGGGACCAGGGGCGGAGCGAGTTTCTGCCGGGAAATTCTTGAAAACTGTGATTCTGTTGATAGCGCCTATGCGTATATCTCGAAGAACAAATCAAAATTTTACAGCGGAAATCTGATTTTTCTTGCAGACCCGCATAAAATTGCCGTGATTGAAGCTAAAGTATGGCTTTTTGGAGCTGTAAAGATCTCCTCAAAATCAGATTCGGTTGTTGATGGTTCTGTCGAGAATCCAAATATTTTATACCGATCCAACCATTATATTCATTTGACGAATTACATTCCTCTGCCGGCCAGTGATGATACGATGGCCCGCTATACTCGTCTCACAAGCCTGATGGATAACACCGCCGGATCACTCTACGGCTTGATAGACGTTCAGCAAAGCCGCGCGGTTTCCCGGCTGGAAAATAATGCCGGTAACGATGCTTTCTGTAAAACATCCACACTTGCCCGCATAACCATTGAAATCGACAGGGCAAATCCTCTGGCAAGCATCATATGGTATGGACCCGGATACGATGAAAGCCGAGAAGATGGCGATCATTGTACGGATGATGCTGGCAGCCTCATGGCGTATACTTTTTATCAAAAGTAGCTATCGAAAAAAAATCCGGGGCCCCTATTTACTTTGTGAACAGTCCTCTGCAGGGGCAACCAAAACAAAACGGCCGCATCCGGTTACCGGTGCGGCCATATATACATGGGACTCCCCGGCGCGGATGCATCCTTGCACGGGAAGATCACAGTAAGCGTTTTATTATCCTTCCTCGTTTTGCATGCCTTGCGTTTTGCCGGCGCTCTGTCATCACGTGCAATGCCGCAGGGGGGCAGTGCATCAGCAATCTTAGAATTTAAGAACATAGTACCGGAGCCAGACATACAGCATCGAGATAATGACCGACTCTATCATCAGCGGCATGCCGTACAGCATAAATTTCCTGAAGGAGATCGGCTGTCCCATCTTCTCCGCCATGCCGATGACCATAACATTTGCCGAGGCTCCGATCACCGTTCCATTGCCGCCCAGGCAGGCGCCGAGAGCCAGGGACCACCACATCGGCATCAGGTCCGGATGGTGCAAAAGCGCCACTCCTTCCAGGTTCGGCCAGAGCTGCCTGGCCATGTCGATGATCAGAGGGTTCATCGTCGCCACATAGGGAATATTGTCGATAAAAGCTGAAGCAAACGCCGAAAACCACAAGACAATCATGCTCGTTCCGAAAAGGTT
>JAFGCP010000314.1 GCA_016932595.1 Deltaproteobacteria bacterium | reverse complement strand
GCACGTCTTCCGTAACCCGCCTCACCGCCAGGGCATGCGTGGCGGTAAACACCTCACCCGGCTTCCGGCCGGCAACCGGCAGAAACTCCGCTTCCGGCCAGTATGCCTGCAGCAGGGGCGCAAGCGCGATATAGCGCACCAGCACCTCCTCCCGCGCCGCTGCCTCGTCAGGGGCTTGCACGCTGAGAAACAGCTGTATGAATATTCTGCCCCGCGCCCGGTGCGCAAGGTCGGGAAGCGTGGCAAGGTGGAGCTCCAGCGACACGGTTGAGGGCCATGCCGCCAGGGCCGCGAGCAGCCCCTCCCGCAGCCGCTGAAAAGTCTTCTGGTCAAGGAGGTCTTTTTTTACCGCCTCGGCCGAGCCCGACTCAGGGTGCAAAAGGTCGGCCTTCAAAATGCTTTTCAGCTCAAGGCCCGCGCTGGCAACAACGCCGCCCTCTCGGGCCGCCCGCACGGTGACTTTGGGGAAATACGCCTTAGCGCCCATGGCGCCCCCCTTTGCCCTGCGAGAGCTGCGCCCTTTCCTGCAGGTCCACAAGCTCCGCAAGGCTTACGTGCAGGAGCCGCGCGATGCTGTCCCGGCCCATGCCGTCGGCTGTCAGCTCAGCCGCCATCAGGGCTTTTGCCCGCAGGTTCGCCTGCACCAGCTGCAGCCGCTCCGCCTCATGCGGCGCCCGGCCGCCCCAGGGCTCTTCTTTTTCGCCTCCACTTCTGCGCGGTACTGCTTCCTGCTGCTCCGCCATGGCCCTTCCCTCCTTTTATTTGTTTGCGCTCTACGGGAGTAAGACGGGGAAAATGCGGCGGCATAGCAGATTTTCTTGAAGCTGATTTTTTGCGCAGCAGGGTCAACCTTGACAAAATATTAAATATTATATAAAAACGTATATCGCATGCTTCAAAAGGCACTGCCATTAAAGTGTTGCCGAATAAAAATCTACTATTCCAGCAAGCTAACAACTATATTTCTTGCAAAAATGAGGTTTAAAATTGCATTCTAAAAAGAGCCCGCCTGCCCGAGTATATGACGCCGTGAGCATTTTCCTTGCCCCCATAAAAATCACGTCGTCTCAGATGAAAAACCTGCCCCCGTCTGGCCGAGAGCTGAAAATAATCGATGCCATAGATCGCCATCCCGAACGCAGATTGCCCCTTATTGAATACGGGCAGCAAAGGATAAACATCAAGCTCACCCCAAAGCTGGCCTATTTATCCAACATCCCATGGGCAGCCCTTGTTATTCAGGCTGACCTTATTATTGATGAACCCATCACCTTTGAACAGCTTCTCGCCTTCAATGTCGGCTTTCGACAATTTCGCGGCAACATAAAACCGCAGGACAGCTGCTTTAGTATCAATCCTTCTGATTTTCATGCAGCAGTTCTCGGGAAGGCCGAAAATAAAGGGGTGATGAAAGCCCCCAGCGCCCTGTATCAGGAATATGCTGAACTACTTTTTCCTCAGCATAAGGGCATAAGCACTTTTTCTTTTTTGCCAAAGCTGAAAAAAGCCGTGGTTGTTTCCTATGCCCGGTTCGATCAGGCGCTTAATGACCGCGATCTGTACCGGTTTGGCACGGTCGCATATCCCGGAGAACCGGTTGACGACCAGTGGGCGGCAGGCTTTGAGCAGAATAGATTTGACCGGTGGGCCGGTGCCAACTGGCGCTGCTTTGCCCACTCCTACAGCCTCGTTTTCGCCCTCGGCCAGACGCCGGAAGGCATTGACCGCAATGATAACGATATAAAAACAACATTCTGCACCGACTACATGGCAATGGGAGCTTCTATAGCAATTCAGCGGGCCTGGCTGCAGGAGCTGCCCGAAACCGTTCGCAACTCCGATGACATGCGGGGGATCAGGGCATGCCACGAGCAGATGGTAATGATCAATTCGCTTTTTGGCCTGCGGTGGACCTCTGAGGGAACGCAGCGCATGCGCATAGAGCAGCTGTGGCGGCGCTCCACGGGCATTGACGACCGGCTTCACGAAACACAGAAGCTTCTCAATCAGAAAATAGAAGTGCGAGAAACCGAGGCTGCTGAGAAACTCAATAATCTGGTGATGGCCCTGCAGATCGTGCTGGGAGGCGCTGCCGGAGCCCAAATCGGGCTTGCGGCATATGACCCGAAGACATGGAGCTACGGGCTGGCAGGCTTTTTGTGGGCTCTTGTTATTCTCCTGCTGATATGGCCTCTCTATAAAGGCTATGAGCGTTTGAAGAAATTTATAACGGCAAGATCTTTCAGAAAATAAAAAGCCTACAGGTTATGCACGCAGCCTTATTACCTTAATCCTCATGCAATGAACCTTATTTACACAAAGATTAAGCCACTGATTTTCAAAAGGATACCATGGGCTCGGAGATCGAAAGAAAATTTCTGGTAAAGGGCGATGCCTGGAAACAGGGCGCAAGCGGCGTGCGGTACCGTCAGGGGTATCTGCCCACAGCCGATGAAACGACGGTCAGAGTGAGAATTGCCGGAGAGAAAGCCTTTTTCACCATAAAAAGCAAAACAGAAGGCATTGCCCGGTCTGAATACGAATATGGAATACCCGTGGCAGATGCCGAGAGCATGCTTTCCACGCTGTGCCGTCGTCCCTTGATTGAAAAGACCAGATACCAAGTCATGCATGCGGGCCGACTCTGGGAGATCGATGTATTTGAAGGGGAAAACGAAGGGCTCGTTCTTGCCGAGGTTGAGCTTCCCGATGCCGGCGTCGCAGTAAAGCTTCCGGACTGGGTCGGCACAGAGGTATCCGCTGATCCGAAATATTACAATGCCAGCCTCAATAGGTATCCCTATACCAAATGGATGGAAAGCGAAAAGAAATGAACGTTGCGCCGCCGGAAAAGCACAATGGCAGAATGATCGTATTTGCAGAGGGTGAATTTCCCGGTCTTTTTCTTGCCTTCAAAAAAGTTCTTGAATTATTGTGCAGTGGCGCATCCTGTGTTTCCAGCAAGGCACTTCCGACTGAGCCACACGCCTGTCGTATCGGACTCATGGTATTTTTTTCAGAGGATGATTTTTTTTCGTATTTTGAGCAGCTGTCTGCTAACGGCTGCCGCTACATCGTAGCCGCTAGACCGTTTCTCACTACAGCAATGCCCTGGGAAAAGCTGCAGCCCCATGCATCCAATGCTTTTTCGCAAAAATGCATCGTAACGCCGATGCTTCTGCCCGATATCCTCCAGGCCTTGGAGACCCAGTTTGATAAAACTAAAATTGCCACTGCCCAGCCTATGTCCTCCGATTCAGCCATGGCAGCATGCAGGGCGCGCAGGCTCTACGGGCATATCAAAAATTTCAGCCACGGCAGCAAAAATGATTTAACCAATGCCCTGCTTGCACCGGCCTGCGCGTTCTGCACAAATGACGGCAAGGATCTCATTATTCCCTACGACCAGGAAACCGTGCAAATAATACAGAATACAGTAGCGGTTTTTCAGCGCGAAGTTGCAAATAATATCACGGCTGCTGATGGAGAGCTGGGTTCGGCTTTGAAATCAGCTTGGGAGCGTATTTCAAACAGACTTGATTTAACAGATAAACAGATGGTCTTGAAACAGGCGACTCGCGAAGAACTTATGCATTTGATGGGCCTGCTTACAGGAGTGCGCGTTCTGGCCGGAGAAAAGACGGGCAGCGGGCAAGCCACGATAAATAAAAACAGTGCTCCTGCTGCAGAAAGAAGTACGCCTGCCGCTGCATCAGCAAACAAAAACTTCCGTGTTCTGGTGCTGGATGATCATGCACTGCACTGGAAGCCTTTTTTTGAAAAAGTGCACAATGTGCTTCAAACGCTTGGTTGCAGCATTGATCTCGAATTTTCAACAGACGGCCAGACGGTTTTGCCGGATGGAGCTTCGCTCTGGACACGGCTTGCGGATTATGACCTGGTGCTTCTTGACATTTACCTTAAAGACGGCTCCGCAACCGGGCTGCAGTATTTGGAAGATATACGGTCACGCATACTATGGCTTCCGGTTATTATCTGGACAACGGCCACAGAGGCTGAACTTCCTGCGCAGGCCAGCCTTGCCAACGGCTTTCTATTCAAGAAAAAAACCAGTATTCAAGAAGTATGCGATATTTTTCAGAAATGGATCAGCCAGGGTCAATCACGGCGAACGATGGCGCTCCCTAACCCGTTTTTCGATCATGTGCTGCAATCAAAAGAAGTGAGGGAATGCGCCTTTGCTTTTACGCACTGGGCGCTGAAGCAGGTTGACAGTTTCCACGCCCTTGATGAAACCTTCCTGAGATTTTTCAACGATCACGGCGGCCGCCACACCATACAGCTTCTCAATATTGTCGAAAAACTGCTCCGGCCTTTTCTTTTTTTGCAGGACACAGCAGACCAAAATAGGCCAGCCGTGCTTTCTTCAGACCCGGCGCAGCGCGAACAGGAACTGCTCTGGCTCTATATTGCCGTTTTATGCCATGAGCTCGGCATGTTTCCCATGAGGACTGCTGACACAAAGGCGGAAGAGCGGTTTCAGGGCATGACGGAAGATGAACTGTTCTATGTGCGCAAACAGCATTGCCTGCGAAGCCTTCTGCTTTTTTATGACCCAAACAAACAGTCACCCGACTTTCACCTTCTTGTTGAAAATCTACGTGCTGTTTCGGGAGATCAGGGTATTGCAGCAGTGGCGGCGCTTGCAGGCTATCACGGCAGGTACCTGAACCTAAAAAAATTTTGCACAATTGACGAAGCTGCGCAAAAGAAGCTGGCAGAAGCACGGGCGAAAAGCACTTATGCCGTTGCAGATGAAGAGTTAAGGCATGCTCTTAATGATATAAGAAATAATTTTCAGGATGGCAACGGGGAGCGGCTTCGTCGGCTTTGTGCCATACTACGCCTTGCCGATGCCATTGATATAGACTACACCAGGGTCCCGGCTGATTTTCTCCTTTATTCTGATGGCTGCCCGCCATATCAGTGTCGGGAAAATGCAAAGCGCCAGGTTGTCGAGGATGTATCTATTGACAGGGGCAGAATAAGCCTTGTGCTGAACGCGCCACCACCAGAACTTGAAGAAATACGAACGGCGCTTACCCCCCACCGCAAGCCTGCTGCAATAATTAAGGCTCTCAATGATTACGATTTTATAGAAGCTGCATGGCATAATGATAAGTGGAAAGCATTTAAAATTTCTTCAGCAGATAAACACATCAAAACATTGCAGGGAAACATTGATCTCTGGATGGACCGAATATTTTTTTCTGCCCCCAACAGACACCGGCAGAGCCCAGAGCAAAAGGGCCTTATTTCACAGCTTGCCGGGCTTTCAGTTATTTTTGAAATCTACGATGAATACAAGGCGGTGCGCGATACTGGCCTCGAGGCAATTATCCAGCTTGGAGAAATCAAATGGGGCGGCACGAGAAACCCGTCTGTCATTTATGACATGCCTCAGAATGATCTTGCCGAAATTTCTGCTGAAAATAAATTTTTCGAATTTAAATACCTGCTTCCTGAAAACGCTTTCTCCAAAAACATCTTTCCCCTTATCTGCAGCAGACAAACGATCGCAGGCCTGAAAATCACACGGCAGCATTTTCAAAAAATCACAGATGCTTATTACGATGAGCTCAACGCCGACGGCACGTGGGGTTGTGCCGCCCGCGGAGAGGTCGTTCGTCGCCGCAGCATTCAGGGCACTGAGATTGTTCAAAAAAAGACTTGTGAAAAATCACCAGAGCAATACAACCAGTATAAAACGGAAGGCATCCCTGCCCCTGCTGCCAGCCTGAAAAATATAGCTGTTATAGAAAACGATCGAAGGACGCTTCAGCTTCAGAGGCGAAACAGCCTGGCCACTGATGAAAAAGTTTTTTTGCATCTTGACCTTTTCACCATAACGATACCGGCAACCGGGAAAAAAATAGGCCCGCTGCAGGAAATAGAGATCGTATCAAAGGATGAGCGCTTGATCATGGATGTGGAGGAGGAGCTAGTCAGCGCTTTCAACCTCATAAAAGTCAGAAAGTCAAAATTCGCAAAATTCCAGGACGCTATCTGCCGTGCCGCTCAAAAAGGTGTACCTCCAAAAATCTGGCTCGATATGGATACCGGCGTCGATGATGCCATGGCCCTGCTGATGGCGCTGCGCTCAGATGACGTGTGTGAGGTTGTCGGAATTTCTGCTGTGGGCGGCAATATTAATGTTGAGCAATGTGCTGTAAATACGGCAAAAATTCTTTACCACTACAAAAAAGAAGAAGCTCTCAGGAAAATCCCCATATACACTGGAGCCGGCGTGCATTTTAAAGCTGATGCAAGCGATGTGCACGGGGAAAATGGCATAGGCGGTATCGACTCTTTTCTGCCGGGGTTTACCACGCCTGGTTTCAAGGACCTTTTTAAGGATTTTGAGAGCGTTCAAACACAGGATGTAACTTTTATAGCCACCGGCCCCCTGACAAACCTTGCACGGCTTATAAAGCAGTATCCAAAGAAAATGGAACAACTGCGGCAAATCGTGATCATGGGCGGGGTTTTCTGGGAGTCGGGCAACCGGTCCGCGGCTGCTGAGTTCAATATCCACTCCGACCCGCAAAGTGCAAAAGATGTGCTCTCCTTTTGCCGAAAAAATAAGATCCGGCACGTTTTTGTTCCCCTGGATGCCACGCACCGTGTCGTGCTCAAGCACGCCGATGTTGCCAGGGCACCTTTTATAAAGGCCCTTACAGAAACATACATGGATTTTTACGACCGCAACCAGGCCCTTGACGGCTGCCCACTGCACGACCCGATGGCAGTCGGGTACGCGCTTTGGCCCGAGCTTTTCGTGACCGATTTGTTCCATGTAGAAATCGGGGGCACGGGCGCAAATCCTCTAGATGGGACCACGATAGCTGATTGCCGCCCGACTCGCATTTTCCGCGAGCGCGAAAAAGAGGTTACTGAAATTGTAGTACGGGTGGATAAAAAGGCTTTTCTGGATAAGGTTAAACAAAAACTTCTCTCCTAATGAAAGTACTGGATAAACACCTTCTGTACAGTTTTGTCTGTTGATTCCCTCTGTAGTTTTTTTTGACATGGTGATAGTATTGAAATTTAAAAACGTCAGAAAGTTGCAGAGAACTGACTTGACGCCTCAGACAGAATATGCGTTATTTAATGTCTAAACATTCTTTTTATAAAAAACGATAATAATAATATCGAGGAAGCCATGAAGAAAAATATTTATTCTATGCTTGTTTTTTTTATAATTTTTATAACTATGCCATTGTGCTTTATTACGGGATGCGGGCGGCAGGAAGCAAAAAAAGAAGATCGCGCCTTAATACGGATAGCCGTTCCAGTGCCAATGACAGGAAAGTATACGGAATTTGGCCAAGACCTTATCAATGCTGCAAAGCTGGCGATTGATGAGCAGAATGCAAAGGGCGGTATCAAGGAAAAAAAAATCGAATTGGTCACAGAAGATGACAAGGGTGTTCCAACTGACGCTGTAACGGTAGCTTATCGTATTGTCCAAAATAAAAATATTATAGGCGTCATGGGCCATTTGACCAGTGGAACTATGCTGGCAACTTCTCCTATTTATGCCGAAGCCGGCATCCCCGTGGTTATGCCGGTGCCGACCAATCCGGAAATTACGCGTCAGGGATTTAAAAATCTTTTCCGTGTTCCAATTACCGATGACCTTCAGGGTGCCGCGGCTTACGATTTTCTTTCAAAAAAGGCCGACAAAAATTTTCTGGCCATTGTTCATAACCGGGGAACCTACGGCCAGGGGATCGCAAACGAGTTCCGCAAGGCGCTTGAAGCGGCCGGAGGAAAAACATTGTTGTTTGAAGGTATTACTTCCGGAGAGCAGGATTATCGGCCCGTAATCGGTCAGATAAAAGCGGCTGGCGCAAAAGGCATTTTTTTTGGCGGAGAATATGCTGATGCCGCCCGGTTTATTCGACAGGCCCGGGAACAGGGCATTGAAGCGCCTATTGTCATGGGCGATGGGTGCTTTAACACCGAAATCGCCGTTATAGCCGGTGATGCGGTGCGCAATTGCTATATTGCCAATATTGCCCCGATCAATGCCCCCGATAAAAGGGCACAGGCTTTTTACGACACCTTCCGGGCCAGGCATGGCAGAATCGTTGCTTATGCGCCATTGGGGTATGTTGCCACCTGCATATTGATTGACGCAATGATAAAGAGCCCGGAGTTGACGCGTGAGGCTGTTCGAAAAACGCTCAGTGATCCAAAGTATTCCTATGTCAGTATTTTCGGGCGCTTTACGTTTTCACCGGAAGGTGATTCGCGCGGAAGAAGGATATTCTGGCACAAATTCGAAAAGGGCGATCTTGTTGCTCTTCCGATCCAAGGATAGCAGGAGATACAATTTGCTGAGGTCAGTTTTAGGCACCATATAACTGAAACTCGGTTGTTTATTCCCGGTTAAATCGGTTCCCCAATGGAGTTATTTTTACAAACACTGCTTAACGGCTTGACGACCGGAGCGCTTTATTGCTGCATTGCCGTCGGATTTTCTTTAATCTTTGGCATTATTCAGTTAATCTACTTTGCCCAATGCGAAATGGCAATGGTCGGGGCTTTTATTTTTGCCGGTATACTGACTGGCCTGTCCGCGCATGTACCGTTTCCTCTTGCTCTTATCATTGCCGTAGCGTTAGCGTGTATTTGTGCTGCCGTGGTGTCGTGCATCGGGCAGCTGGTTTTGCTCTACCCTGTTCGCAATGCCGCTAAAGTCAAAGGGTTGATTGTTTCGCTGGGCTTCAGCATTATTCTCCAGAACATTGTGCTTCTCTGGATCAGCCCCAACGACCTTGTTTTCCCCCTGCTAAACAGTCAGCGATGGGTTTTGGGCGGCGTCACGATAACCGGTGCCCAATTATGGGTTGTGTTTGGTTCTCTGTCTGCCTGGGCCGTTGTCTGGGCGCTGCTGTATCTGACCCGCACAGGGCGATGTATCCGCGCTGTTGCCCAATCCCGTGACGGTGCTCTTTTGATGGGCATACGGGTTAACCACATTGTCTCTGCAACATTCGCGCTTGCTGCCATGACAGCCTCAATTGCCGGCATTCTTATGGGGCTTTACAGCGGTCAGATTCGTTTTGATATGGGCTTCGTCCCCGGCATTAAGGGCTTTATGGTCGCTATCCTTGGCGGCGTCGGAAATATCAAGGGCGCTCTTGTCGCAGGGCTGCTTCTCGGCGTTACCGAGGGATTACTGGCGGGGTATTTGTCCAGCGAATACCGAGACGTATATGCATTTATGCTGTTGATACTGGTGTTCCTTTTCCGGCCGCAGGGCATCTTGGGCGAGGGCACATGATGCCAAACAACTACAGGAATTTATTTTTTAAAGCAAAGGGCCATGCCTGGATTCCCTTGCTTCTTGCCGGCTTTTTGCTTCCGCTGGCGGCCGAAAGCTATGTATTGCGTGCCGTATCGGTGTTTTACATACATGTGCTGCTTGGCGCGGGCCTTTCCCTCATCGTCAACTACGCCGGTCTTTTGAATCTGGGCTACGCGGCTTTTTTTGCAATAGGCGCCTACAGTTATGCATTGATGAACACATATGCTGGCATTTCGTTTTTTGCCGTCCTTCCCCTTGGCCTGGTTATCGCGGCCCTCTTCGGCTTATTGCTCGGTTTTCCGACGCTCAGGGTTCGGGGCGATTATCTGGCCCTGGTGACGCTGGCGTTTGGAGAAATCATTCGTATCCTTCTGCTGAACATCTGGGGGCCCAGTGGGATTTCCGGCATCCAGCCTCCCATGAGCGCATCCGCCGTCGGGGGCGTAGATAATCTTTATCTGCTATTTTATTTTGTTACCTTCCTCCCGCTACCGGTTACATTTTTCATTCTTTCCCGCATTGATACATCAAAATTGGCGCGCACATGGCGTGCGATTCGCGATAACGAGACTGCGGCAAATTTCTGCGGCATGAACTCCATGCGCTGGCTGCTGCTTGCGCTGGTAATCGGAAGCGCTTTTGCAGGCGTTGCAGGCGTTATTTTTGCCGGCATTCAGCGATTTGTCAGCCCGGTTTCCTTTTCGCTTGAAGAATCGATTTTTTTCCTGAGCATTGTTGTCATTGCCGGCGGACAGTCGAGATGGCGTCTGCTGATCGCAGCCGCTGTTCTGAGCCTCCTGCCCGAACTCATGCGCAATCTGGCCGACTATCGGCTGCTTATTTACGGCATGCTGCTTTCTGTATTTGTGGTGGCCGAAGAACAGATTAAAGCAAAGCTTATTTCTCGCCATCGGGCTGCAAATAATAACGCCCTGAGAGTAACCGAATTTGCCAGAAGCTCAGGCGGCATTCCGCCATTCCTTTTAAAGGATACGTCAACTCACGAATGGGAATTGAAAGTTGCGAATCTCACTATGCAGTTCGGCGGGCTTACCGCCATCGACCGTGTTGATTTCTCGATCCCGCTGGCCGGCCGTAGCGTCGGCCTCATTGGCCCAAACGGGGCCGGAAAAACAACCTTGTTTAATTGTATTTGCGGACATTGCCGGCCCACTGCAGGATCGATATCGTTTCCGGGGATCGGCGCTGACCGAACTCCAGATCGTGTCGCGAGGGCTGGTTTGGCGCGCACCTTTCAAACACCCCAGCTGTTCCATTCCATGACAGTCCGCGAAAATATTGCCGCGGCGGTCATGGGGTCGCCACGAAGCGCTGAAGCGGCGGTTATGGTGAAGCACATTATCGACTATTTAGGCCTGGGCTCAATCGCAGATACCAACACAGCTCTTTTGCCCTTTGGCTTTCAGCGTTTGACCGAATTGGGGCGGGCGCTGGCCCTGGGGCCGCGAGTGATTTTGATCGACGAGCTGGCCTCCGGTCTGAACAGCCATGAAAAGCAGCAGATGGCCGCATTGATCCGTGAGTTGTCCGCCCGAGCCGGGATAGGCTTCCTGGTTGTCGAACATGATATGGATTTTGTGCTGCCCCTGGCATCTGAAATTCTGGTTCTTGATTCAGGTAAGCTTATCGCCCGTGGTCATCCTTCGGATATACGAAAGGATGCCGCAGTTATTGATGCTTATTTGGGAAGCTCCTATGCCCTTGCTTGATGTTAACAATCTTTCTGTTCACTATGATGGCATTGCGGCTGTCAATTCTGTTTCTTTTCGCGTGGATGAGCGTGAAACCGTGGTGCTGATCGGAGCCAATGGCGCAGGGAAAAGCAGCCTGCTGCGAGCTGTTTTCGGATTAATCCCCAGTGAGGCGCAAAAGCTCGATATCGGCGGAATTGATTTCTGGCAGCGTTCCCCACGTGATCGTGTGGCTGCCGGGCTGTCTCTGGTTCCCGAGACTCGTGATCTGTTCCCCCGCATGACCGTGGAAGACAACCTCAAGCTGGGCCTGTTTTTGAAAAAAGCGGAGCGTGCTTTTCCCTCTGAACTAAGCCGTATTTGCGATCTTTTTCCAGTGCTCGCGAAACGATTGAAGCAAATCGCAGGTACGCTGAGCGGAGGGGAACAGCAGATGCTGGCGCTGGGCCGTGCGCTTTTGCAGGGCCCCAGGCTTTTATGCCTGGACGAACCGTCGCTGGGGTTGGCTCCAAAATTGGTGGACGATGTTTACGCAATGCTGGCAAAGGTGCGAGACACCGGCGTCAGTATTTTGCTGGTTGAGCAGCAGGCCCGCCGTGCACTTGATTTCGGTGTGCGGGGCTATGTATTGAATGTCGGCCGGATTGTTGCTGCCGGAACCTGCGCTGAGCTTAAAGAGGATGAGTATGTCAAGGGCGCTTACCTGGGGGAGATGCCATCGTGACAGCGCAATACGATCAACTCGGTGAATTTTACGATCTGGCCTATGGCTCCGCTACTCCGGCACACGAGCAGGATTTTGCCCTGTATCGCCGTCTGGCTAACGAAACCGGCCGCACGGTACTTGAAATGGGATCGGGAACCGGCCGTATTTGTGTGCCCCTCGCAGCAGAAGGCATTGCGGTAACGGGTTTAGAGCTTTCTTCTGCAATGGTGCGGATAGCTGAAAATAAAGCTGCTGCTCTTTCGTCTGATCAACGTGCATGTCTACGGATTATTAACGCGGATATGAGCGGTAAACTTCCGGCTGAACTCTCCGGCGAATCATTTGGCCTTGTGATTTTTCCATACAGCGCGCTGCTGGAGCTGGAAACGACGGATCAGGTGTCCAGGGCCGTTGATAATGCACGTCGATTGCTCGCAGGCTCAGGTGTTCTGGTTATCGATAATTTCCATTACGGTCCAGGTGCTGCTGAAAGGCCGGACGGTATATTGCGTCGAGGAAAATGCGTAAATCAGCCGGGTGGCAATGTTCTCCAATTTTACGAGACTGATTTTCGATCTCAACGAGGCAATATAATAGAAACCGAGCGCTGGTTGTTTGCAGACATCATCAATGACAACGGCCTGGTAATTGAGCACCGACTTTTTATTATCAAAAGAATGTACCTTGCCCCTGAACAGATGCGAACGATTCTGGTTCAGGCAGGGTTCTCGGAACAGAACATTACTCTGTGGGGCTCATTTGACGGCACGCCATTCAATGCTCCCGCCTTTACAGATGAGAATTCAAAACTCTATCGAAAGGCCCGGCAAGTGTGGGTCTGCAGAAAGTAGAGGCAACCAAGGTGACGTGGTATTTAAAATACATAACGGAGAAAGACCCCGAAAAGTGGGTCCGGCTCGCCGACCCCACAAGCCTGAAACGGATGGTTCAGCTTGTGGAACCGGCGTCTACGGACATGGTCTGCGATACCGGGTGCGGGAAAGGAAACGCTTCAATTGCCATAGCGGAACATGTGCGAAAGGTCATTGCGATTGACGTACAGGCCGGACAGGCGGAAGCGATCCGCGGCTCGGGTTGCGCAAACATCGAGTTTATCCCCGGCGACGCGCTTGAGGTGTTGAAACAACAGCCTGATGAACAGTTTAATGTTCTGATCTGCCGTGCGGCGCTTCATCATTTTTCCAATAAATCAGAATTCATGTCGGAAGCATACCGTGTGCTTGAAACAAACGGGCGGCTTTATTTGATGGACCCTGTTATGTCTCCGGAGCTGTTATTGTTCTGGAATGTTATCAGCAGGATTGCCGAGACGGATTACCAGGACTACTGCTCGCCGGAAGAGATGATGCAATTGATCCTCTCGGCCGGTTTCTGTGTTCACTACAGGGGAGAGTTCGGTTTTCCTCGAAACATGAGGCAGTGGATCGACAGCAAAATCTGCGCTGTAAATTCCGGAGGCGAGGAGATCGATAACGATCTGGTCAGCCATCTTCGAAAAACCATCTGGCACTCAGTCATGAACCTTCCTCCCGCGTTACAGAACGAATTGCATTTGAACAGGAATTCAAAGGAAGGCTGGTTCGCCTATAACTGTTTTGAAATCCTTGCGGTAAAGGAATAACAGCATTTACCAGGAGAGGCGTCATTATGTCATCAATTGCTCAATTGGAAAAAGAGGTGATAGGGTTGTCGAAGCCGTCGGTAAGGGGTATGGTGCATGTGATGTCGAGGCTGTCGTAAAATTCTTTTTAGGCACCATTCCTGTCGTGGTCATAGGAACTACACGTCACGATCGCCCTATTGGGCATTGACCAACTTCGGGAGCAGGTTGAAGGATACTTGCGGAGGCGCCCCACGAGCTATGCCATGATATTTCGAGACCCGGCCTTTTATCATTCGGGCGATATTGCCTGGCTAACAACCGATTGTGATAATAAAGATATGGAAATCAATGAGGTAGAGGCAGAAGATGGGGTTGTAATAAATTATCGATAATTGATATGGAAAAAATTATAAAATTGCTAACATCACAAAATATCCCTGATTATTTAGTAAGGAAAGGAATAATCCAAAAAACAAATGACGTTATCGAATTAAAAGAGTTGACGAATGGAAATAGCATGTTCGTCACATTGGCAGAGATTCATAATTTCAAAATAAAAAAAATAATAATCAGGCAAGCCCTTAATTATGCAAGGGTCAAGACCCAGTATAAAATCACGTCGAAAAGACTAAATTGGGAAGCTATAGCTCTTGAAAAGTATAGAAAGTTTGTTTCAAATGATATTTTGCCTGAAGTCATACTTCATGACGATTTTAACAGGGTCTTAATAATGAAAGATTCATTAGGCCCAGGAAAATATTTATATAATGAATATTTCAGCGGGCATTATTATCTAAAATTGCTCAGGAAGTTTGCAGTTTTTTTTGCCAATTTGCATGGAAATTCGTATGGGGCAAGCAAAACGATTTGGATGAGCCACAGAATGCATAAATT
>JAFGCP010000313.1 GCA_016932595.1 Deltaproteobacteria bacterium | reverse complement strand
GAGATGCTGTTTCGGCATATGAGCCGCTGCTGCTGCGTCTCCGGATCGGCATAGACCAGCACGGTTTTGTCAAATCGCTCATGCAGGCCGCATTCAAAAAGAAGCGGTATGTCGGCAATCACAATGCCGCTATATCCCCGGTCGTGCAGATCCCCTATACGGCTGAAAATTCTGTTTATAATAAGCGGGTGCAGAATTGCATTCAGAAGCTTTCTTTTTTCCGGGTCGGAAAAAACAACCGCACCCAGTTTCACCCGGTCAAGCTCGCCCAGCGGCGTGACAATATCACTGCCGAAAGCATCGATAACAGGCTGTAAGCCCGCTTCACCGGGGCGAACAATGTCCCGGGCAACAAGATCGGCATCGATAAGGCAGGCGCCCTTGTGTACAAACAGCCGGGCAGCTGCGCTTTTACCGCTTGCAATGCCTCCGGTAAGACCGACGCTAAGCATGCCAGAGCCTCAGCTGTGAGAGCATATCTGCAAAATCCGGCGGCAGGGGGACCTCAAAAGTCAGGGGCGCCCCTGTGTCGGGATGGCAGAATGTCAAATGATAGGCATGCAGCAAAGGGCGCTTCACAGCCCGCAGCAGGTCAAGAATGCGCTTTGATGCAATCTGTTTTATCTTTTTGTCGGCGCCGTACAGAACATCTCCAACCACAGGGTGATTCATGCTCGATAAATGAACACGCACCTGGTGCGTTCTGCCGGTTTCAAGCTCCGCTTCAACGAGTGAAACCCCTTGAAAGGTTTCCAGAACGCGCCAGTGCGTTGTCGCATCCCGGCCGTGCTTGGTTTGCGTTGACATTTTTTTGCGGTCAGAGACATGGCGGCCGATAAGGCTTTGCACCGTGCCGCTGTCGGACGGCAAGGCTCCAAAGACAAGGGCCTTGTATTTACGCGTAACCGTATGCTCCCTGAACTGAATGCTGAGGCTGCGATGGGCTTTATCGTTTTTTGCCGCCACCAGCACCCCTGACGTACCCTTATCAAGACGATGAACAATGCCGGGCCTGATGACGCCTCCGATGCCGGAAAGGTTTGTGCAGTGATGCAGCAGTGCATTGACAAGAGTGCCCGTATAGTTGCCGCAGGCAGGATGCACAACCATGCCCGCCGGCTTATTGATGACGGCGACCCATTCGTCTTCATACAGAATGTCAAGGGGTATGTCCTGCGCGATTGCTTCAAGCCGCGCCGGTTCCGGGATATCGATCTCAATCCGGTCTCCCTCGGCCAGCAGCAGCGACGGCTTGGCGCTCCCGCCGTTTACGCGCACCTGCCCCAGCCTGATGGCTTTCTGTACCTGTGAGCGGCTGAAATCCGGATATTTGTCCGGCACCAGCGCATCAACCCGTCTGCCGGCATCTGACGGGCTGACTGTAATGTATGCCTGTTTCATGGTATATATGAGGTAAAAAAGATTAGCATTCACAAGACACATGCCGACATGAGTCAACGGCATGCACTGGCAATGATCTCTATTCCGGCAGAAGCATGAGTGGTGAAGTCGAAAAAAAAACCAAATTGTCACCCTGCACAAAGTGAAAGATCTCATACCCTGCTGAAATTACAAGATTCTTCGCTCCGCTCAGAATGGGCAAAAATATACTTTTTCGAGCTTTTTACGCACCAATGATGATTGGGTGTACCCGAAGTAAACACTATCAGATGTTCACCCATAAAGCAAACACTGGCAACGGTCTTATTTCTTTTTCCGGCTACCTGTAAAATAACCATTTACAGCAGGCTGGATTTGCATACAATAATTAAGTATAGGAAAAACAGTCTGGTAAAGCTGCCTGCACAACAAAAATTCAAGAAATCCCTCTTTCGAACGATAGATAAAGAACAGGGCGTAGTAATTAACAAAAGATTATTTTTTTCTTTAGATATAAATTGAAAATATACATATTATATTGTTTTATTTTAATTGCTTTTATTGCTGCGGCGCCGGCACATGCATGGTGGTTCAGTCAAACAGACAGGGAAATGCTTGCCGAAGCGCTTCAGAGCGATGATCCCCAAAAAGTTGAAAAATGCCTTGATCGGAACATAGAGTTAAAAAAATATACCGCCATCCTCCAGTTGCAGCACCACGCAAGGAGAATGATGCAAAAGGAACGCGCACGGCTGAACGGCAAGCCTGGCGTAACGTCAACAGACATTGCAAAAAGCCTTGAGCCCTGGAAAAAAATCGATCAAAAAGCCGATGCTTCTTCGCGAAAAACAATCGTTCGGCAGCAGGGTAAACAGTAAATTAATTCTGACCATACAGGGGGCATTATGCAGCCAGTAAAATGTTTGGGTTTATTCTGTGCCGGATGTCTGGGAATGCTTGCGATGGCAGGCGCTTCGCAGGGCATCTATTTCACCATGGAGCTGAAAAACGGTAATGAGCTTATTACCGATCACTATTCCGTGGATAACGACTCCGTTATACGTTTTTATACAAGCGAAGGGGCCGTCGCCATACCCAGATCCATAATAAAAAACATAAAATCAAACGACGGCACCGTAACGGTTGATAGTGAAGAGTCGGAGCAGAAAAGCCCGACTGCTGAAATCGGCGAGGGAGAGGGAGAGGAGATGGCAGGTGCGCCAAAGTCGGAAAAAGAAGAGGAGCAGGAGCGCATCGGCTCCATTCAGGATCAGCTTGCCGTCATCGATGCCAACCTTGATAATCTCTCAAAAAACAAAACCCTTTTTATTGCACAAAGAGATCAGTATGCGCAGCAGCAGCAAAAGATTCAGGAGCGCATAGCACGGATACAGAAAGAAAACGAGCAGTATGCAGAAGGCTCGCCTGAACAAAAAAGAAATCTTGAATTTGAGCAGGCCAAACTGAAAGACAATGATGCAAAGCTGCAGGACATGAATCAGCGCATTGAAAACAATGAAAAGATGTTCGAGACCCAGCAGCGCATCAAGCAAAGATTTGAAGAGGACCTGGCGAAACTCAAAAAATAAACAGGCTGGTTTTTCATGCCGTCACGCGCCTGAACGCCGGCAGGGTACTGGTATGTGACCTCACGCATGTTCATGGGCATGCCTGCCGGTAATGATACGCCCGACATGGCGCCGGCCTGCTGTCAATGACCTCAATCACTTCATCCGGCGAAATGAGATTATAGACAATCGCACTATTCAATGCATCGGGCGCCACTGCATACCTTCATATATTGGCGTGCAGCCATTATATGCTGGACACCGCAAAAGCTTTTTTGGTATTACCCCACCGGAGACATAACCGAAGCGACCGGAGCCTGACAGAGCCTGCGCCGCCGGGTTCAGGCTTGCGAATGAATACACCGGGCAGGCTTCAAACACCATGACAGAGAACAACACACAACTAGAAAAGCACCCGCCTTCATTCCGGCATCAGCACGTCCCGGCAGCCAGCCTGTGGGTGAGGCTGCTGCCGCTGCTCATTATCACCGCATCTGCGCTGCTTGCTTACAGCAATACATTTCATGCTTCATTTCATTTTGATGATACGACGTCAATTATTGAAAACGGCGCCATTAAAAACATACGCAACCTTGATATCCTCTGGCGTTTTGCGCCACTGCGGTTTATCACCTATACAACCTTTGCCCTGAACTATTATTTTCACGGCCTTGATGTCGCCGGCTACCATATAATAAACCTGTTTATCCATATATCGTCAGCCCTGCTCGTGTGGCGTCTTGCGCTGCTGCTGTGCTCGGCACCCGCAATCAGGTACACGGGCATCCATGCAAGCCGGCATGCTTTTGCATTGCTGAGCGGGCTTCTGTTTGCCGTCCATCCGGTGCAGACACAGGCGGTGACCTATATTGTCCAGCGGCTGGCCTCACTGGCGGCGCTCTTTTATATCGCCTCGGTTTTTCTCTATCTGCGGGCCCGCCTGCTGCAGGTGCGCACCGGCACTACCTGCCGCGTTATGGCGCTCTACGCAGCCTGGGGCCTGGTGACCGCTGCCGGATTATTTACCAAGGAAACCGTGGCAACCCTGCCGATCATGCTGGTGCTGCTTGAAAGCATGCTCATGCGCCGGCGGCTGCACATCAACGGGAAACAGCTGTGCGCTTTTTTTGCCTTTACGGCTCTCTGCCTGTACGGCCTTATGTATTATATCAAGCCGGATGTGGCCTCGCACGGCATGCATGAAATGCCGGGAGGGTATCTCGAAATTTCCAGATGGCAGTACCTGCTGACGCAGCTGCGCGTTATGGGAACCTATGTGCGCCTGGCGCTTTTCCCCTTCAACCAGAATCTTGACTACGCCTACCCGGTCGTGTCGGGCCTCTTCATGCATGATGCCTGGCTGGGCCTTATCCTCATTATCTCCCTGGCAGCCTGCGCAGCTGCATGCTTTCGCCGCTACCGGCTGATAAGCCTTGGCATACTCTGGTGGTTTATCACCCTGCTGACCGAGTCAAGCGTACTGGTCCTTGCGGATGTGATTTTCGAACACCGCCTGTATCTGCCTATGGCGGGCTTCTGCATGACAGCCGCTGCAGCTCCATTGTATTTTCTGGACGGCAGATACAGAACTGCCGCAACGGCCTGTATCATAGCAGCCTGCATGATGTGCGGCATGCTGACCTATGCCCGCAACGCTGTCTGGCGGGATGAACTGACGCTCTGGAATGACACTGTGCGGAAATCGCCCATGAAAGCGCGCCCCTACTATTGCCGCGCCAGGGCGCATATGCAGGCGCGCGCATTCGGCCCTGCCCTTGACGACTGCCAGTCTGCCCTGCGTATAGATCCCAAAAACATACCTGCGCTGAACAACCGGGGGGCACTCTACAGCATGCTGGGCAAACACAGGGAAGCAATCCAGGATTACACGAAACTTCTGGAAATGAATCCTGCTTTTAAAACAGCGTATTTCAACCGTGGTAAAAGCCGTTTCCTGCTGGGGCAGTATGCCCGGGCTCTTGAGGACATGAACACCTACCTGGCCCGTGATGATCTGGATGAAGAGGGGTATCTGTACCGCGCAAAAATCCACATAAAGCTGCTGGCCTATGATGAGGCCCGGGCCGATCTCATGCAGGGGCTGCGGATCAACCCGTCTCACCAGCAGCTTCTGTATCAAAGCGCCGCGCTCTCCTATCTCAGAGAAGAGTATGCCCCGGCTGCTGATTACGCGACCAGGGCGCTGGCTGAAAATCCGGATTATGCCGAAGCATATAATGTCCGCGGGCTTGCCTCTGTAAAAAAAGGCGACTATCCCCGGGCTATCGAAGACTTCGATGCCGCAATCAAAGTCAGGCCCGAGTATGCCGAGGCATACAATAACCGGGCATTTGCTTATTACCGGCTGGGATATCCGGCAAAAGCTCAGACCGATTTGCTGAAAGCGGAAAGCCTCGGCGCGCAGATCAACAAGGGTTTACTGTCACGCATACAGCAGGCTTTGCGCGAAAAAGGGCTCAACTGATATTGCGCTCCGGCTCAGGAGATGCAATCCTTTCGGCCGGATCAAGCAGGTGCTGCAGGCTATTTGCTTTTACCCACCACGCGGCAGGTCTCACCCGGGGTTACTTCTATTTCAAATCCAATCTTTTCTGCAAAACCCTTCCACAGCGGAATGCACCACTTGTGGCATACATCATCAAGCGTAATGATGTGCCGGCCCAGAACGCTAACGATTTCAAGCATCTCTTTATAGGGGCACTGCAGCAGCCGCTCGCAAGGCTTCACCTCGATTTTTTCAAACAGCTGGTAATTGCAGGAATTTGCTTCAAACATGCCGTACAGGCCTTTGTCGGGGCCTTCCGTTTCAACCCATCCGCCGATCATTTCAAGAATCGGCTCCAGGGTATAGACCCAGTGATCGACCGCCTCCTGCCAGTGATTATGCCGCACGGCACAATCAAGGTCGGTAAGGTGCGCCTTCACCAGGGCATCATTCATTTTATGCGGATAGGGGATCACATCCGTATAGGTCTGAAACAGCATCCGCACACCCGGCGTCACATCGGCAGAGAGCTCATCAAACTTAAAATCAATACCCGGCATACAACCTCCTTCATATAATTTAGTATTTTAAATATTATACCATATAAGCAGAAACCTGCAAGTGCAATGCCCGCCTTGATCAACAAAGATACGCCACAACACAGAAGGCGCAAAGGGGTTCCCCTTGCGCCTTCTGTTAAACACAATAATCGGGCTGTTATGCCCGTGCAATATAGTCTGCTATCCTGTCGCCGATCTGGCTGGTCGAAAGACCCATCCTGCCGGCCGACATGCTTTTCATGTCCTGGCTGACGGCCTTTTGTATGGCATCCTCAACAATTTTTGCCGAGTCCTCCTCCCCGAGAACCGACAGCATCATCTGCACTGCGGCAACGGCAGCAATGGGGTTAATGACATTCTGGCCCGTATACTTCGGGGCAGACCCGCCCATGGGCTCGAACATGGAGACACCTTCCGGGTTGATATTGCCGCCGGCGGCAACGCCAACGCCGCCCTGTATCATGGCTGCAAGGTCGGTTATGATGTCGCCGAACATATTGTCGGTCACAATCACGTCGAACCACTCTGGATTCTTCACCATCCACATGCAGATGGCGTCGACATTTGCATAATCCGGGGTTATATCGGCATACTCACGGCCAACCTCGTTGAACACGCGCTGCCACATGTCATGTGCATAGGTCAGCACATTGGTCTTGCCGCAGAAGGTGAGCTTCTTCTCTTTGCCGCGCTTGCGGCAGAAATCGAATGCATAGCGCACGCAGCGCTCAACGCCTTTGCGCGTATTTATCGATTCCTGTATGGCCACTTCATCAGGCGTGCCCTTTTTAAGAAAGCCTCCCGCGCCGGTGTACAGGCCTTCGGTGTTTTCACGAACAACGACGAAATCGATATCTTCAGGACCTTTGTCCTTCAAAGGCGTCTCAACCCCGTGCAGCAGCTTCACGGGCCGCAGGTTGATATACTGATCCAGCTCAAAGCGCATGGTCAGAAGGATACCTTTTTCAAGGATGCCGGGCTTCACATCCGGGTGTCCGATGGCGCCGAGATAAATGGCGCTGCACTGCCGAAACTCTGCAAGCACGCTCTCGGGCAGCAGTTCGCCTGTTTTCTTGTAGCGCTCTCCGCCGAGATCATAATCTATAAGCTCATAGGTAAAACCTTTTTTCCTGGCTACCGCGTCAAGGGCCTTCAAACCTTCCCGAACCACTTCCGGTCCTGTTCCATCGCCGGGCACAACTGCAATTTTATACATATTTTCCAAGCCTTTCCTGTTGCGTTAACTTCTAGAGGCAATTATCAAAATTATGTGGAGTAAAATATATACACAAAACACCTGGCCTTGTAAACGTGTTTCCAAATCAGGCATGCGCTGCAGGCATGGGGACCATAAAGCGCGCAGCCCGGGTGTATGCTGAACGCACAGTTTTTATTTAATGATTTTGGCAACCTCCTTGAACCGGGGTTCGGCAGCCGAGCCCAGCAGCTCAAACAGCGCTGTTTCAACCGAGGTTATCTGCACGCCCATGCTGCGCATCCGCTCAATCCCGACAGCATTGTTTTCCGGCGTGCGCGAGCACACACAATCTGCCGCCACCTGCACGCGGAAGCCCAGGCCCAGAAGGTCCATGGCCGTCTGCAGTACGCAGATATGGGTTTCAATGCCGATGAGCAGCACATCCGTGCGCCGGCGGGCCTTCAGCGCCTGCACAAAATCCCCGGAGCCGCAGCAGCTGAAACTCATTTTACTGACCGGGCGAGCCCCTGCCGGCATACCCATGGCTATTTCTGGCAGCGTGCCCCCCAGCCGCTCAGGGTTCTGCTCAGTCCAGAGTATCGGCAAGTTCAAGACAGTAAAACCCGAAATCAGCTTGCAGCTGTTTGCAATAAGCCGCTCGCGGTCAAACATCGCTTTTGCAAGATTCTCCTGCATGTCAATGCACACAAGGATGGTATTCTGTTGCTCAAGCATTATCATCTCCTTCTTCATCAACCATCACATACATATATTACCAGTCTTTATTTTACACGAGACAGTGACTAAAAAATTTTTTTACTCTATCCCAGCACATAGCACATAAAAAGTCAGGCAATGCCTCTTGATCGTCCTGCCGGCGAAAGCCGGCATCCAGGTTTTAAGAATAAGATGTTTTCTGGACCCCGTTTTTCAACGGGGTGACGGCATTGTAAAAGATTGTTGAACGCATAATTTCAAATGTGCCGCCTTCTTAATCCACCCAGTCAACAATATACTCTTCCCAGTCATCTGCATCAACGAGGTCTTCATTCACCACCCTGCCGCGAATGGAGATGCCTGCTTCATGTATTGTTTCGGGACTGCCCGACACCAAAGGGTGCCACCACGGCAGCTGCTGCCCTTCAGACAGAAGCCTGTAGGCGCAGGTGGCAGGCATGAAATGCACTGCCGCGAGATTCTGCGGCGTCAATTTAACGCAGGTCGGCACCAGCTCAGTGCGCTCGCCATAGCAGGCACAGGAGCAGTTCTCCTCATCATAATAGCGGCAGACAAGGTGCGTATAGCACAGCTCGACGGTATCCTCGAACTCCAGCTTGATCAGGCAGCACCTGGCGCACCTGTCGCACAGAGACTCCCACTGCTCATGCGAGAGCTCATCGAGTTTTTTTGTTTCCCAGAACGGCTGACTGTTTTTCTGCTTGCCTGAGCGCATTCGTCTTCCAAGAATATTGTGTGCGGTTAAAAAAAACATTTTATAGACCCGACGCCGATTATTCAAGAATTGATTTGACAAGAGGCTTAAAAAAATGCTGTGATTCACTCAATAATTCCGGAGAACCGTTATGAACAATACCGGCAGCGATACAATCCGCAGCACCATCAAATCAGAAATAGGCATTATCGCCTGGAAAGAGCTTGCCCGTTTTTTCGCCGGCGGTACGGCGATTGCCGTCGATGCGGAGCTTAACCTGGCGGATGTTGCCTGCCAGTTCGCCCGGGACAGCAGCGCCATCGTTGAGCAGTGGCTGCGCGTTGGAAAAGTAGGCAAGGTAACAGATGAGCAGGCGAAAACGTGGTTTGAAACCGATGCCAGGGTAGCTGCAGTTGTCGTCAGCCCGTGGGTGCTGGTGCAGGAAGTAAAAATAGAAACAGCTGAGGGGGAATAGACAATAAACTGCAGCAATGAAGATTTGAACTAGCTTTTTTATGAGATGATTCTGATTTCATCGGACAAAAGACAATGTTACCAGAGGAAATATGCAATACATTCAGGACATGCTGCTATCAAGCTTATGACGTCATGTTGAATTTTAAGAAAAAAGGCCCAACCACTATATATAGCAGTTAGGCCTTTTTGATGGCTCACAAAATCAAGCATGTATCCCCGAACGCTTTATTTCAACAAGACCAAATGCAACGTTTCATCTAGTCATCCAAGGCAAACGCGCCTCACTCACACATGGGCAGGCCGGGGACACCGCAGCCGGGGGTTGGGTCACACACATCCCCTATGCCGTCGCCATCAGCGTCAAGCTGAAGGGGATTGGCGTTATATGGGCAATTATCCGATACATCAACATAGCCGTCTCCGTCTGAATCAGCCTGATTCTCACAGACGGGCAACCCGGGGACCCCGCAGCCCGGTGTCGGATCGCACGCATCCCCTATGCCGTCGCCATCAGCGTCAAGCTGAAGGGGATTGGTATTGTACGGACAATTGTCAACGGCATCAGCATAACCGTCGCTGTCTGAGTCAACCTGGTTTTCACAGACGGGCAGCCCGG